>JBAZOP010000095.1 GCA_041648665.1 bacterium
CGGCGTCCACCGAGAAGTACTACATCATCAACGGCATCGCGCCCTACCTCAAGCCGGAGAAACACTACATCGTGGACGAGAAGGCGCGCTCCGCGACGCTCACCGAGGACGGCGTCTCCGAGGTCGAGAGGCGGCTCAACGTAAAGAACCTCTACGATCCGCAGAACATAGACGTGCTCCACCACGTCAATCAGGCCCTGAGGGCCCACGCGCTCTTCAAGAGGGACGTGGACTACGTGGTCAAGAACGACGAGGTGATCATCGTCGACGAGTTCACCGGGCGACTCATGCCCGGCAGACGCTGGAGCGACGGCCTTCACCAGGCGATCGAGGCCAAGGAAGGCGTGCGCATAGAGAACGAGAACCAGACACTGGCGACGATCACCTTCCAGAATTACTTCAGGATGTACAAGAAGCTTTCCGGCATGACCGGGACCGCGGACACGGAGGCCGAGGAGTTCCATAAGATCTACAAACTGGACGTGGTGGTCATACCCACGCACCAGCCGATGATACGAGAGGACGAGGCCGACCGCATATACAAGACCGAACAGGCCAAGTTCGATGCGGTCGTTACCAAGATACGCGAGCTCCACGAGAAAGGGCAGCCTGCGCTGGTCGGCACCATATCGATCGAGAAGTCAGAGCGGCTCGCCAAGATGCTCCAGAGGTACGGTCTGCCGCACAGCGTGCTCAACGCCAAACAGCACGAGCGCGAGGCGGAGATAGTGGCGCAGGCGGGTCGTTTCGGCGCGGTGACGATATCCACGAACATGGCCGGCCGCGGGACCGACATAATGCTCGGCGGCAACCCCGAGTTCCTTGCACGGAGCGAGACCGGACCGGATGTCTCCGAGGAGGAGTTCAAGGCGGCGGTCGCCCGCTACAAGGGGCAGTGCGCCGCGGAGAAGAGAAAGGTGATAGAGGCAGGCGGGCTCTACATCCTGGGCACCGAGAGGCACGAGTCTAGGCGCATAGACAATCAGCTCAGGGGCCGCTCCGGCCGCCAGGGTGACCCCGGCAGATCGCTGTTCTACCTCTCCCTCGAGGACGATCTGCTCAGGATCTTCGGCGGTGAGCGGATATCCGGCCTCATGGAGCGGATGGGCATGGGCGAGGCGGACGAGATACAGCATCCGTGGCTGTCGCGCGCCATCGCCAACGCACAGCGCAAGGTCGAGGGCCACAACTTCCAGATAAGGAAGAACCTGATCGAATTCGACGACGTGATGAACCAGCAGCGCCACACGGTCTATTCGAGGCGCCGCGAGATACTGGCCAACGAGAGCAACAAGGACATGGTCCTCGACATGATCGACCAGACGGTGACGGAGATCGTCGAGGAGTGCGTTCCAGAGAAGATCGGCGAGGGCTTCGACTCCACTCAGCTCAAGGACAGGGTCCTCGCCGCGTTCAACGTCCTGCTCGCGGATTCCGATCTGTCCGCCGGGCAGACGTTGCAGGAGGAGCTGGGTAAAAACCTGTACGACCGCATGATCGCGATCTACGAAGAGAGGGAGCGCGCCAACGGCGCAGACCTCATGCGGCGGATCGAGACCGTACTGTTGCTCCAGACGCTCGACGCCCTTTGGAAGGACCACCTGCTCTCCATGGATCACCTCCGCGAGGGGATAGGGCTCCGCGGTTACGGGCAGAAGGACCCGATACTCGAGTACAAGAAGGAAGGGTACATGCTCTTCCGCGAGATGATGAACAGCTTCGTCGCGGACACGGTTTCAAAGCTGTTCAGGGTCAAGGTCTCCAGCGAGGAGAGCGTCTCGCGCGTCGCCGAGCGGGGCAGACAGCGCCAGGCCGCGAGCGCCGTGCATTCCGGGACTAGCGCCTTCGACGAAGCTCCCCCGGAGGCCCGCGGCGACCACGGCAGGAGGCAGGGCACGATCCTTCGCGAAGCCCCCAAGGTCGGCCGCAACGACCCCTGTCCCTGCGGCTCGGGGAAAAAGTACAAGAAGTGCTGCGGCGCCTGATCTTATTTTGCCCCTTGGCTACCTTCCCAAATATGCTAAAATAGTGGCAATTTCAGGAAAGGGGTCCCGCGCATGTCCACCCAGCAGCCCGAGATCGAAGGCGGCACGCTTTCGGGCCTGAACAACATCATCAACAAATACAGCGATGTAGTGCTCGCAGCGGTCATCGTTTCGGTCATCGCGATGATCGTCATCCCGCTGCCCACGTGGCTGCTGGACATCCTTCTCACCATACAGCTCACCATGGCGGTCATAATAATCCTGGTGGCGCTCTACATCAGCGACGTGCTGAAGATAGCCTCGTTCCCGACGATACTGCTCATGGCGACCCTCTATCGCCTTTCCCTCAATATCTCCACGACCAGGATGATACTCTCGCGCGGCGACGCCGGCGAGGTGGTGAGGGCCTTCGGCAACTTCGTGGTCCAGGGCAACTACGTGGTAGGCGGCATCCTGTTTCTCATCATCACCCTCGTCAACTTCATCGTGATCGCAAAGGGAGCGGAGCGCGTCTCTGAGGTCGGCGCACGGTTCACCTTAGACGCCATGCCGGGCAAACAGATGTCGATCGACGCTGACCTGAGGGCGGGCATCATCAACATGGAGCAGGCGATCCAGCGCCGTTCAACCCTGCATCGCGAGAGCCAGCTCTACGGAGCCATGGACGGCGCGATGAAATTCGTGAAAGGCGACGCCATCGCCGGCATGATCATCACCCTGATAAACGTCATAGGCGGTTTCATCGTGGGCGTGGCGCTGAGGGGACTGCCGTTCCAGGACGCGCTCAAGAGTTATTCCCTGCTGACCATAGGCGACGGACTCGTGCAGCAGCTGCCCGCGCTGATCATCTCGGTCTCCGCAGGCATCGTGGTGACGCGCGTCTCCTCGGAGAGCGAGGGGTCCAACCTGGGGCGTGACATAGTCACGCAGGTCACGGCGTATCCGAAGGCGCTCATCATAGCCGCTGTGATACTGGGCCTTTTGGCCATAGTCCCTGGCCTGCCCAAGATCCCCTTCATCATCATGGGGATCATCGTCGGCGGGATCGCGGCTTACCTCATCAAATCCAAGGAGAAAGTGGTCCAGCAGATCATGGAGCAGCCGAAGCAGGATGCGGTCAAGCGGGCGGTGCGCAAGCACGGCGACGTGATGCCCTTCATCCTGCCGTCGCCCATCTCCATGGAGGTGGGGAGCGCGATCATCCCGTTCGTGGACGACTCGCAGGACGGGGGGCGCTTCATCAACGAGCTGATTCCGCTTCTCCGCCACGGCCTCTACTACGAACTGGGAGTCAACTTTCCAGGCATACAGGTGCGCGGGCAGACGGTGGACATGGAGCCGGAGGCGTACGTCATCAACATCAACGAGGTCCCGGTGGCGCACGGAAAGGTGATGCACGGCCATATCCTCGTGGGCGAGCCGCTGGAGCAGCTCTCGCTCTTCAATATCAACGGCACCGAGGCGATCCATCCGATCGACGGGTCGGTGGTCACCTGGATATCGGAGGAGTTCAAAGGAGTGGCGCAGCAGGCCGGCTTCAGGATGTGGGACGTCTCCGAGTACCTGATTCTCCATCTCTCGTATGTGCTCAGAAGACACGCCAATGAGTTCCTGGGCTTGCAGGAGATACAGACTATGGTCTCCGAGTTGGAGAAGAGCCATCCCGCGCTCGTGAAGGAACTGATTCCCAAGGTCATCACCATCATGCAGCTGTCGGACATCTTCCAGAGGCTCGTGCAGGAGGATATCGCCGTCAGGGACTTGAAGACCATATTCGCTACTCTGGCCGCATGGGGCGAGATCGAGCGCGACACGCTCACGCTCACCGAGCACGTCCGCGCAGGACTCAAGCGCTACGTGACCCACAAGTACGCGGGCGCCGCGAATACCCTCGCCGTTTACCTGCTGGACGCGGAGATCGAAGACTTGGTGAAGAACGCGATTCGCCGCACCGAGAAGGGCAACTATTTGGCGCTGGAGCCGGAGATTACGCAGGAGATCGTAGAGGCGGTCGGCAAGGAGATCGCGTCGCATCCGTTCCCGCCGGGCGCCAGGCCGCCGGTGATACTCACCACCGCGGAGATACGCCGTTACTTCAGGAAGATCGTGGAGCTGGAGTTCCCTCAGCTCTCGGTCCTCTCTTATCAGGAGCTTTCGGAAAACCTCCGCATACAACCGATCGCACGCGTCGGCATCCCGCAGGAGGTGCTGCAGTCCGCGATGGTTTAATTTACCCTAGACCTTTACGACGCCGTTCTCCACCACGGTTTTGCGCGTGCCGTCCGGGAAGATCATGTCGCAGCGCTTGCAGGTGATCGGGCTCTCTTTGGCGTATACGACGTCCTGGTGCACGACCTTGCCTGATTTGAAGTCTTTCACTCCAACTTTGCCGCCGAAGTGGTCGGAACGGCCGTAGGCCCAGTGGAAGCCGGCCTTCTCGTCTTCGAGCACGATGCCGGTCACCCTGGCCTTGTCGTTCAAGCCTACCGCGAACTCAGCGATGTTCTGCCATGCCGGGTCGGCCTTGAACTTTCCGCGCAGCTCGGCCGCTTCAGGGCTCGCGCCCTTCACGTCGACGATCTTGTTGGCCTTCACGATGAAGACCGCTGTCTCATCCCCGAGTTTGACCGGCAGCTCGCCCGCGGTTTTGCTGTCCGGGCCTTCGTTCGGCACGCAGTAGACCTCGCCCGCGGGGAGGTTGGAGAGGGCGCCGTCCGTGCCTGCCTTCTCGGGGTGCAGTATGCCGTCGTCCTTGTGCGCGTGGTTATACGAGGGCAGGTCGAAGTAGCACTTATGTCCTGTGGAGAACTCGACCTCGGCGGCCGCGGCCTTGTCGAATATCGCGGCCAGGATATTCGCCTTCTCTGCGATGGCTGAATAGTCCGCGGAGAGCCCTGACTCCTCCATGAACTTTGCTACTCCCGGCATGCTGCCCACGCGCAGCTTCTTCGACTTCTTCGTGTAGCCGTAGAGCGGAGCGGTGGCCGAAAACTCCGGCATCGCGATGATGATTGTGGAATGGCCGATCACCTCGTCGAAATCCTTGTCCACGCCTCCGATCTTGCAGGTTTTGGGAAGATCGGCGTTGTTGCCGCCAGTGGCCTGGTACGTCACCGCGGGATTCACCGTGACGCCCCAGCGGTTCGCCAGGTGCTCGATCTTGTCGCGCCAGTCTTCCGCCATCTGACGGCGTTCTTTCCATTCCTTGCGGTCGGGAATCGACCCGTGCGGCAGATCGTACATCACGGTGACGATCTCGCCCTTTGCCGGTTTGAAGATGCTGTCGAAGAATTTTTCCAGATTGAACGCCATGATTTTCTCCTTTTTTTCAGGATGACAGCAGGTTGACTATGGTTATGAACGCGAAGAGCAGGACTGAAACTCCGAGGCCGATCATGCCTATCTCCACTGGCGTGAGCTTCTTTATCTTTTCGATCCTGGGCGTGGGCGTGGGATAAGCGGCATGGGAGGCTCGTTTTTTCTCCAGATCGGCCCATTCCCTGACCGCTTCGGATTCCTCCTCAGGGAGCTCCTCTGTGGAGCCGGTTTCAGCTTCCTCTTCGGTTTGCATCGCCGGCTCAGGCTCTTCCTCGAGGCCGGGTATCTCCTGTGGCGAGATCGGCGCGGGTCTGGATTTCGGAGCGACCTCCTCCATGGCGGCCAGGTTTATCTCCTGCGGGTTTCTGAAGATGCAGACTATCGTACCGAACGCCACTCGGTCGCCGTCGTGCAGATACTCCTCGATCACGCGGCGGTTGTTCACGAAGGTGCCGTTCTTGCTCTCCAGGTCGCGGATCGCTATGCCGCCCCAGCGTTTCAGGACCTTGGCGTGGCGGCGCGATATCGCGTACTCGTTTATCGGGAAGTCGCACTCCGGGTCGCGGCCTACCGTGAATTCTCCCGTCTCGTCCGTGAGATGGAGTTTCTTGCCCTCGGCCACGCCGTTGAGCACCTCGAGGGACGGCACCATCTCCTTGTCCAGCGCGGTCAGCACCTTCTTGAGGAGCTTGACCTCCAGGAGGTCGGAGCCGGTTATCTCCTCATCGATGGTGAGAGCGCTTTCCGCTTCGGCGCCGTGAAAACGAAGGTCGAAGGTGTCGATGGTGATGAGATCGCCGGGCCTGAGCAGGTTCTTCTCATGGGGCGCCAGCCTCATGCCGTTGAGGAACGTGCCGTTGCCGCTCTTGAGATCGATGATGAAGTGGTTCTCGCCGTCGGAGACGATCTTTGCGTGGAAGCGGGAGACGCCGCGGCCGCGCAGCTGTATCAAGTTGCGGTCGTGGCGGCCGACGGTGATCTCCTCCTCGGTGCAGGAGTGTATCAGCGGTTCTTCGCGGCCTCTTTCCTGTATGATCAGTTGCGACATTTGATTTTGTTCGCGTTCACGAAGTCTGAGGCGATCTTCGTCTCCGCCGCGAACTCCTTTGCGCCCGTTGCGATGAATCTGCAGTACATCCGGCCCGCTTCCTCTGTCCTCCCCTGCTGTTCATGGATCTTGGCCAGGTTGTAGAGCGCTCTGGCGTAGTTCGGAGCTATGACCACGGTGCGCTCCCACTCGCGCTGCGCGTCGAGAATTTTCCCCTGCTTGAGATAAGTCAAGCCCAAATTGAAAGAGGCGTCGGCGAAGTTGGGGTTGATGCGAGTCGTCTCTTTGAGCGCTGCGGTCGCATCGGCAAGACGGCCGGAATTGAGATAGAGCGTGCCGAGCCTGTACCAGGCCAGCTCGTTGTTCGGCTCTAGCGCAGTCACGCTCTTGAACTCGTTGACTGCGAGATCCGGCTGCGTCGCCTGCATGTAGTAGAGGCCCAGCGACATGTGGACCCTGGGCGATTCGGGTTCGATCTCCAGGGCCTTGTTCAGCGCGTTCTGCGCCTTGGTCAGGTCGTTGCGCGCCAGGTACAGCTCGCCCGTCTTGAGCCACTGGTCGGCCGACTCCGGCTTATCGGCCAGCGCCAGCCTGCGGCGGATGCCGGCGAGTTCGAGCTCGCCGCGTTGTTCGTAGACCTCGGCGAGCTTGGCGTGCACGTGCGTGAGGGAGGCGTCCAGCTCGGTCGCTATCTTGAACTGATCGATCGCGAGCGGGCTGTAGTCCTGTTTGTCGATCTTGGATTTCTCGAGATACGCAAGGCCTAGATTGTAATGCGCGTCGGCGAGCGTGCTGTCTTTTTTGAGGCCCTTTTTTATCGCTTCGATCGCGTCGTCTATCCTTCCTTCGGCCAGATACACCGCGCCCAGGTGCGCGTATGCGGCGGCGTATTTTTTATCGAGTTCGATCGCCTTCTTGAACTGCGCTTCTGCAAGACTGTTTCGTCCCGTCTTGCGATAGACCACGCCGAGGTTGTTGTACGCCTCCACATATTCCGGCGCGAGCTCTATCGCGGTCTTGAACTCGAGCTCAGCGCGCTCGTAGTCGTCCTTGTTCATAAAGCTCACGCCCTGGTTGTTGTGATACACGGCGCGAGAGGTAGGCATGGTGATCTTCTTCTTGGCCGCGGCCTCCATGGGGAAAGCGAGCATCGCTACGGCGAGGAGAAGAGCCGTGTATCTGTATGATTTCATATCACCTCATGGATTTCCAAGGCACGGGTCTATAGCGCTGGCCCGGTTTTGCGCCTGCACCGCACCTTCTTGATTGCCGAGTATGGATTCCGAATTCGCAAGCCTCTGCCACGCCACAGCGTCCTCGGGCACGAGCTCGACGCTCTTCCTGAAGGCCGCGGCAGCCGCCTTGTGGTCGGAGCGGCTCGCCGCAGCCGAACCTTCCTTGTAGTAGGCGTTGCCCATCACGAACCTGTCTTTTATTTCGGCCGGACCCGTTTCCTTGGCGGCGGGTTTGGGTTTGATGTATCCGAAGACCGGACTCATCGGCTTCGTGAGCTTGGCCATCTGTGCGATCTCGGCCTCCGCCCGGATGAAATAGGTGTCATAGGGTTTTCCGGACATCTTATTGTAGAGGCCGAGGAAGTCGTTCACAGCGGCTATGCCCTGATAGCCCAGCGGAGAGGCGTAATCCAGCCTCTTCACATCCGTGAAATGCAAGATGACCGCCTCGGCGTTCGACGCGTTGTACGCCTCGAGCAGCTCGCGGCCCCTCGAGTAGCTCTCGTACGCGCGGGTGGATGCCGTCGCATCCTTCACTGCATTGAATGAGGACTGGTCGAAGGAGAGTTGCATCTCCTTCATGATATCCGCAGTCGCCTGGGCCGTCCTTGAGAAGAACTCGCTGTTGTCGGGGTAGGGGAAGACCGCCTCTCTCTGGGCGATGAGCTGCCCGCCGCCGTCCGAGAGTTTGATGAAGATTCTCATGTTCCCGTCGAGGTGCTGGTACATGCCGTCGATCGAGTAATCATAGGGGCCGCCTCCGTGTGTCGCCGTTATGCCGTACTGCGCCCGCGCCTTTCCGGCGGAAGAGAGGAGGTCTCCCACGAAGTTGCGGATCCCTGTGGAGAGCCACTCGTCCCCAGGTTTTTTGGTGAAGTCGGTGAAGGGCTTCACCAGGATGTTTTTTCCGGCGGGCATGAGCGACATGCGGCCCTGGGCCATTGCCGCCTGCCACTTGACGCATGTCTTGGATTGCGCCGTGCCGGGTGCGGCGGCTATGAAGAGAAGCGCGAGAAAGGCGAAGAGTTTGATGCGCCCGATGCCTGACATGATGAACCAATATCCTGATTTTCTTAGTTAAAATCAAGCTCTAAACCCAGAGGGTGCTTTACTGGGCCTCTCCGATATGGTATTCGATTAGTTGATATGGCTGATGACCAGGAGAAGAGGGGCCCGGCGCAGGCGGTTGAGGAGAGGCCGCAGGCCGCGCCTGCGGCAGATTCCGCCGACAAGACCGTGATAAGGTCACAGGGTGAGATCGAAGAGGAGCTGACCCCCTCGCGCCAGCAGACTTCCCTCCCTTACATGGTCATAGTTGACGGTCCGCGCATCGGCACCCGTTTTCCGCTCAAGGAAGGCGCCAACATCATGGGTCGGGCGCCGACCAACGAGATCAGGCTCGAGGACCAGAGCGTCTCCCGCCAGCACGCCGAGGTGATGCGGCAGCCCACGGGCTATGTGGTGAAGGACCTGGGCAGCAAGAACGGCACTTTAGTCAACGGCAAGCAGATATCGGAAGCGGTCAAGATCAGCCACAAGGACGTGGTCAAGACCGGCATATACCAGCTCAGGCTCGTTACGCAGAAGATGGCGCTCGATGAGGAGCTCACGCTCCCGCCGGAACTCGCGATGAGCGACCGGACGGTCTTCGTAGCAATCCCCCCCGACAGCCTCACGTCGCGTATGGAGGAGAGGGAGGTCCCTCTCGAAGAATCTCCTGCCGAGGAGATTCCTCTTCCCGCAGATGAGAAGGCATCCGGTTCTAAGTCAAAGGTGATTTCCAACAGGTTTTCGGGTCTGCTCGGCGCTGCCCTCGCCGACAAGCGCAAGGCGGCGATGTTCGGCGCCCTGATAATCCTGCTCATCATCACTGCCGGATATTTTGGAAAGCGTCTGCTCTTTAAACCTGCCAAGCGCGTCGTGGTGGCCAAATCTCTGCCGGCCGATGTAGCGCCAGTACCTGCGCCGACCCCGGCTCCAGCTCCGGCCCCGATGCCCGCACCGGCTGTCCCTGAGACTGCGGCTGCTCCTGCATCCGTCTCTCCGCCGTCGCCTGATGTCGGGCCGTTGCCCGCTGAGACGCCTCCTGTTGCGGTCGGTCCCACGCCTCCGGCGCCTGGCGCGCCGGAGACTGCAGCACCGCTCCCTGCGCCTGCGCAGCCGGGTATGCCGGTTGAGCCGGCCGGCAGCGCGATGCCTGTCTTCGTCGATTTCGCCTCCAGCCCGCTGCCTGCAAAGGTCATGTTCAAGGGCCAGGACGTGGGCCAGACTCCCATGCGCATAAACGTTCAGCTTATGCCGGGCCAGAGCTACGAGGCGGAGGCCACGTTCGTAATGCCCGAGATCAACGAGAGCTATACGCAGAAGGTTTCGTTCCAGGCGGAGCTGGGCCAATCGGTGGTCCCGGTGCTATTCCGCGCGCCGATAGGCATCTTCAAGGTCATGGGCCTTCCAAAGGACACCGAGCTCTACATGGAGGGCAAGTTTGTCTACGACAAGTACAGGAGCGGGACGGCGAAACCCGACAGCGTGGTGTTCAACAAGCCGAGTTATGTGCCCTACGGCACGTATGTTGTGGAGCTCAGGCGCGCCCGAAGGCTGGGCGAGACCTCTTCCACCTATGTGAGCGACATAATCTATCGAAGGGATTTCGTGTTGGCCGAGGACCAGCCCACGTACGTGCTCGAAGTGAAGGAGGAGGACCTCAAGATATTCCCCGTGAAGGTGAAGTCCGATCCCTCGAACGCCGAGGTCTTCATCGACGGCAAACTCGTGGGGGCGACCCCGTACGAGGGCACGTTTCCCCTCGGCGAGCACAGGCTGGTGCTGCGCAAGGAGGGATTTTTCGAGCATGCCGAGGACCTGAAGGTCGACATCAACACGCCGTTTCTGGCCGACGTCAAGCTCCAGACCTCCATCGCGGGCGCGCATATCAACAACGCCAAGCTTGCGATGAATCGCCAGATGTACCAGGAGGCGATCAACGAGCTGGCGGCAGCGCTCACGTCGGAGCCTGCACCCTCGGAGATAGCGCTCGCCAATTACATGCTCGGCAAGAGCTACTACGCGCTCAACGATATTCAGAGGGCGATCAGCTACTTCGAGCAGGCGCGCCAGGTGGAGGAACAGCGCTACCCGGCCATGCTCGGCCTCGTCGCCTGCTATGCCGCCCAGCAGCAGGCCGCGAAGGCGCTGCCCCTGCTGGTGGAGGTGATGCTCAAGTCAAAGGACGAGGAGGTCAAGCGCGAGGCGAACGGCCTCTTCCAGAAGATATCGCCGCTTCGCTCCGTGATCTACGTCTATTCCGACCCCTCGGGCGCGACGGTTACGGTCAACGACAAGCCTGTGGCGCAGCAGACGCCGGTCATCCTCCACGATCTTCCGCTCGGCAGCTACCGCATCCGTATTGAAAAGGCGGG
>JBAZOP010000096.1 GCA_041648665.1 bacterium
TCGTGCTATCCTCCGTGACGCCGTGGCCCGACATACACTTGCGCATCCGCTCGACCTTGCCCATCTCCTCGTCGCCGCCGGATATGGTGGAGAAATGCTGGAGGATGCCCAGCCTGCCCAGGACGTTGCGTATCGTCTCGCTTGAGTTGGAGGAGACTATAGCCATGCTGCACTTCGAATCCAGCGCCAGGAGCATCTGCGAAACCCCCTCGCAAAGGCTTATCTCCCTGTCTTTGGAGACATTCTGGATGTGCTCCCATATCGTGCACATGTCCTTGGGTTTGAGCCCCCTCTCGATGAGCGCGACTATGATGTTTTCGTCGAAGAGGTCCGACATCTCCTCGTTCGACCAGGGTATATTGTAGCCCAGCTCATTGAGCTTCTTATGGACTTCGACCTCTAGGAATTTCGTCGTGTCGACGAGCACCCCGTCGTAGTCGAAGATGAGGAGCGGCTTGTCCATAGGCCTAGAATTGGTACCTTATCGCGGGGGAGAGCGAGAAGCCGACCGCCGTGTTGTCTCTCACGAAGATGTGGAACCACGCGTCCGCGCCCACGGAGAGTTTCTCGGTCCACTGCCACCAGAAGCCGCCGCCGGGTATGGCGATGTCGGCCGCAAAGCTGTCGCCGTTGATGAGCGCCGGCCCCACGCCCGCCTGAACGTAGAACGACCACCTGGGGTGGCTGTCCAGGTCGAAGACGTAGCGCGCGTACGGCAGAAATGAGAGGATCGCGAAGTCGTCGAACTCGGTGGCCACGTCGATCTGCATGCCGGCCGAGAGCCTCTCGAAGAAGAAGTACTCGCCCTCCACGCCCATGTTCATCATGGGCCCTATGCCCCTGTTGGCCACGGCGAAACCTGGGCCCACGAGCCCCACCCTGAAGTTGCCTTTGCGGCCGTCGACCATCACGTCGGAAGACCTGCGCGCAGCAGGTTTCGGCGAGCCGGCATCCGGCGCCTCTTCGATCGAGGCGTCCTTCTTCTTCGTCGCCACCGCCACCTTGGTGCCGCCCGATTCATAGGCGCCCACCTCGTTCTCCTCGATCCCTCTGGCCTCCGCGAAGAGCGGCATCATGATGGAGACAGCCAATATCATGCATGCGAAGCGTTTCATCTTGTCCCCCTTTGTCCTCAAGCGAACCTCTCGAAAAAATCCACGATAGCCCTGGCCACGTTGTCCTTGTCGTAATCCATGGTCAGCACATGGCGCGAGTTGGGCATGATGATGGTTTCGACTATATCAGATGAGAGATTTTTTTTCACCAGTTCAACGTTCTCCTTCGGGGCCACCGTATCGTTCAGGCCGTGGAGCAGGAGCACCGGGTTTGTGATCTTTGACAGATTCGGCAAGAGCTCCCTCTGCAGGTCGGCGATCTGAAAGACCGCCCTGGACGGGATCGCCGGGAGGGAGAGCTCCTCGTAGCGCTTTTGGCCCTCAGGATCGGCCACGCTCAGGCCAACCTCCTTTGGGATGGATTTCACGGCCCATCGAAGCGGGGTATATCTCACCAGCGGGATGGCCAGCCTCTCGAACCAGCTGAACTTGAGAGGCGTCGCCATCAGCGCCATGGCCCGAACGCCCCAACCCTCGTCGATCGCGAGCTTGAGTCCCAGGAGCGCGCCGAGGGAGGTGCCCGCAAAATAGACCTTTTCGGACTCGCGCCTCAATTCGCCGAACGCCGTGCGCACGGTCTCGTACCATTCCATCCATGTGGATTTTTCCAGGTCCTCCATGGACACGCCGTGCCCGGCGAGGCACGGTGCGGAAACGTAAAAACCCGCACGAAGCAGCGCTTCCTTGAGAGAGAGCGCCGTGCCGGGCGTTCCTGTGAGACCATGTACGACGAGGCAACCGTTCATCCAACATGAGCTATTAACACAGGGTGGCGGCATTGACAATAAACGCTTGAGATGAGCAGATCAAATACATGCTCTCCAGAATCATGTCGCCTGTGGCGCGCGAACTCGGGATGATGGAAAGCGTCCTGTCGGCCGAGTCCGCGTTCGGCGTTCCGGGCGCAGACTCAGTGGCCATGCACGTCTCGGAAAAAGCGGGCAAGAAGATAAGGCCCGCGGTCTTTTTGCTCGCGGCCAGGGCGCTGTCGAACGACGGATTCGAGGCGCGCGCCGCAGAGATGGCAAAGATAGCAGCTGCGATCGAACTCGTGCACACGGCGAGCCTTCTCCACGACGACGTGCTCGACGAGTCCATGACGAGACGCGGCCGGCCCTCCGCGAACGCGCTGTTCGGAAACCGCGCAAGCATCCTCGCCGGAGACCTCCTCTGGTGCAGGGCGTCCGAGATAATAATCAAGACGGAAAACCCGAGACTGCTCACCGAATTCGTTCGCGCGGCGAGGCGCACAACGCTGGGCGAGATGATGGAGGAGAGCTCGCACAACGATCGCGACGCGTATCTCGCGATGG
This sequence comes from bacterium, assembly GCA_041648665.1. Classification (NCBI taxonomy): domain Bacteria; species bacterium. The sequence goes on from JBAZOP010000096.1 coordinate 2,429, forward strand.
TCGAGGCAAAGACCGGCTCACTCTTCTCCGTCGCAGCGCATTCGGCCGCGATAGTGACCTCCAGCGGCGAAGGCCTCGAGGAAGCACTCTCAGACTACGGCTCCTCCCTGGGAATCGCGTTCCAGATCGCGGACGACGTCATCGATTCCGGGGATGACAAGAATCCCCTCACTGCAAAGGCCGTATTCATGCTCGGCGGAAAAACGGATGCGCTGAAGCTGGCCCTTGAGTTCAGCGAAAGGGCGAAGGGCCGCCTCGCGGGGCTCCCACCCTCCGGCGAGATCGAATCCCTAAGGCTCCTGGCGGATTACGCGGTCTCGAGGGCAAAGCAACTGCACAGTTTTTGATCAACCTGCATCGATTCGCTGCACCTCGAAGAGGTCCCATTCCCCGGCCACAATCGCTTAGCTCAATATTTTCAACGCGTTAATTTTTTGCCGTCTCTTGGCACGGGACTTGCTTTCTCATTCGTCGGCCGAACGATCGATCGCATGAGGCGGAAAAGGAGAGGTTATGAACCAGGGTGGTGCACCGATGGAGGTCTTCAACATCATAGAGGACAAGGAAGGGAAGGCTCGCTGGGTGAAGATCGGGGCTGCCTTCGTGAACAGGGACGGCTCGATCAACGCGCTGCTCGACGTCTTCCCGCGCGACGGGAAGATCCAGATCCGCGAGCGCAAGAAGTTCTCGAAGGACTCCAACGGCGAAAAGGACAGCTGAAGTCAACCGAAGTCAACCTAGGAAAGGAGAAACACAATGATGAGATCCAAGATCGTATCGAAGAAGGTGTGCATGCTGCTGGGGCTCCTGGCGATTCTGGTCATGGCTGGAAACGCCGCTGCGGCGACGCAGGCGACGTCGTTCCCGGTGAACGTCAACACCGCCAGCGTGGAGCAGCTCATGGAGGTGCCCGGCATCGGAACCGCAAAGGCCAACGCGATCGTCGACTATCGCCAGCAGAAGCAGTTCGAGTCCGTAGCCGACCTCGTGAACGTGAAGGGCATAGGCGACAAGCTTCTCGCCAAGATCACGCCCTACGTAACGGTCGGAGGCAAAACCGAGACAGCTAAACCTGGCACGGCGGGAAATTCACTCAACTGAATCCCCCGCATAGAGTCCCGGCACGTCCGCGGCATCCCCCTTGCCGCGGGCGGCGCCGGGAACTCCTTTTAATCTATTTCCCTGATAAAGGCTTTTTGCTATCATCACGTATATGAAGAAAAATGACGACATCCACGTTGCGCTTCGACCCGTGAAGGCCGAGGTGGGGAACCTGCTCACCATGTTCGACTTCTACATGGCGCAGCGGCAGCTGGGTAAACCCATAGACTCACTGGCGGAATCCGTGCGCGACATGCGCATAATCCTGGGAAGGCTCGTGATCGACCACTTCATGAGCCTGGCTGAAAATGAGGGCGAGCCGTTCACCAAGGCGCTCGCCGAGATGCTGGCCGACTCATGCGCGCTGATCGAGGCGAAAGACGGGACAGAAGAAGATTACTGCAACTACTGCATCGAGGAGATGCTGACGCCGTTCGAATACGCGCTCGAGATAAAGAGGGAGTTCTCGGACGACCCGGTGATGCAGAAGATGCTGGCGCTGGACATCCCGATCCTCAGGCCCTTCGACTACGGCCTGCGCGGTAACCTCAAGGTCATCGAAGCCCAGAAGAAAAAACGCGTCCACAGATAACCGACATTCGAAGCTATCCGTACTTGAACGCGCTCTTGCCGATGAACTCCCTCAGTATCGAGTTGCCCGGCACCTCCATCTCGAGCACCGGGGTGAAGAACGAGAAGAAGCGCACGAGGCGCGAGGCCTCCATGAACGACTCGTGGTCGCGCGGGACCTCGGCCAGATACCGCTCAGCATACGGCTTGAGGAGCGAGTGCTCATAGGCGAGGGCGGAGTTGAAGATCACGTCCGCGTTCTCCTGGTACGGGAAGATGTATCTCCATTCGCCGGCGCGCACGGAGTGCCAGCGCGCGATCGTCTCCTCGGCCTTGGTGCCTCGGAACAGCCTGTCGCGCACGAGCCTGCGGCACAGCCTGGTGTCGGTCGTGAATATGCGGTTGTGATCGTCCAAACAAACCTGCGTGAGCGCGGAGACGTATATCTTGAACTTGTTGTGCGCCGGCACGTTCGGCGTCAGCGCGTCGTTCAGGCCGTGGATGCCCTCGGTCATGAGCACCTGCCCCTTGCCCAGCCTGATCCTCCTCTTCCTTATCGGATCGCGCTTGCCCAGCGGAAACGAGAAATGCGGCGCGCGCACCTCTTCGCCGCGAAGGAGTCTGACGACCTGATCGTTGAAGAGTTTCACGTCCAGCGCGCCCAGGCATTCGAAATCAAAGCTGCCGTCCGGATGCTTGGGCGTGTCATCGCGGTCGACGTAGTAATCGTCGATCGATATGTTGATCGGCTCGATGCCGTGGGTCTTGAGATGTATGGCGAGCCTCTTGGAGAACGTGGTCTTGCCCGAACCGGAAGGCCCCGCGATGAGCACGAGCTTCTTGTCCGGCATGGAGGCGATCTGCTCCGCGATCTTGGCTATCTTCCTCTCGTGCAGCGCCTCCGCCACCTTGACGAAATCCGCGACCGCGCCGCCCTTGCACGCCTCGTTGAGGTCGGCCACGTTGTTTGTGCCTATGAGCTCGTTCCACTTCTTCGCCTCGATGTAGGTCGAGAAGAGCTTGGTCTCGGGCCTCAGGTCGGTCTGGATGGAGCCGGTCTCATCCGGGAAGTCCAGGACCAGGCCATGCTCATACTGCCTCACTCCGAAATTCTCCACGAGGCCGGTGCGATGTGCGAACGGCCCGTGGGCGTAACCGCTGTAGCCCTTGAGCGTGATGAGCGGCACCTCGGACTGGCGGTGCTGCCACAGGAGCTTGACCACCGACTGATCGCCCTTCTTGTTGAACCTGTCGATCGCGTCCTCCACCGTGGTCCACTCCGGCTCCACCGATATGTCCGCCGAGACGATCTCCTTCATCTTCGACTCGATATCGGAGACCAGTTTTGCATCGACCATTCTGCCGCGTATCTCGAAAAAGTAGCCGTTCGCTATGGACTGGCCGACCACCGCCCACGCCTTTGGGTCGATGTCCGACAAGGCGGCGTACAAGATGGTCGAAGCGGTGCGGCGGTAGATGTCCATCCCTTCTCGACGGGAGATGTCGATGGTCTTGATCGTGGCCGGGCTGTTCAGCTTGTAATAGAGTCCGTCGATGCGGTTGTTGATGACGGCGCCGAGGGGTGCGAACTTTCCATGATGCCCGGCCTGGGAAAGGATATCGCAGATGCGCGTGCCGGCGGGGACGGACAGCTTCGTCCCGTTCATCTCTACATTGATCATTTTTGACATAGATCATCCTCGCTCTGGCCTGATCTATTACCAGATGCGAGGATGCAGGTAAAGCTTGCAGGGGATGGGTCCGGTGGAGCCGATCAGCTGCCGCTGATCCTCTTCAGCGCAAGGAGCGCCGCCTTTCGCACCTTCTCGTCCTTGTCCTTGGATGCGCGCTTGAGATCGGCTATGGCCGACTTAGCCTCAGGTCCGATGTCCCACAGATAGATCGCAGCGGCCATCCTGATCGCCGCGTCTTTGTGTCTGAGCGCCTTTTTGAGCTCAGGGATCAGCCTGTCCGCTCCGATCCTCTTGATGGCCAGATCGACCGCCTTCCGCACCTTCTCGTCCTTGTCCTGCCTTGCCGCAAGCAGCGACGGGATGGCGGCGCCGGCCTCCTCCCCGATGTCCCACATGTAGATCGCCGCGGCCAACCTTATCTTCGGGTCCTCATTGGAGATCGACTTGATCAGACCCTTGACCAGTTTCTTGCGCGAGATCCCCCTTATGCACTGGTCGGCATATTTCTTGAGCGTCTCGTCGGAATCCGTCCGCGCAGCCAGAAGCTGCGGGAGCACGGCAGCGGCGGCATCGCCGGCCCTGCCGAGCAGAAAGGCGGCCGCCCTCCTTATCCTCTGGTCTTTGTGCGACAGAAGCATGCCGAGCATGCCGGCCGCTGCGCCGACCTTTTTTCCCAACCCGGTCAGCGCAAGCAGGGCCGCCTTGCACAGGGGCTCCTTGCCGGACGTCAGCGCGACTGCCAAGGCGATGACAGCGTCTTCGCTAGAACTCACCGCGGCCAGCGCGGTCGCGGCCTTGGCCGCGAAGTCCGGATCAGCGTCGCCCATGGCGTTGACCAGGGCCTTCTTCGCCTTCTTGCCCATCTTGATCAGTGTCCCCACCGCCGCGCTCTTCTCCTTCGCATCGCCGCCGACGGCGCGTTCGATCAGGCTGCGTATCTTGTCGTCGACCTCAGGTTTCGGTTCCTCTGCCGCAGGTTCCTCGACAGCCGGCATCTCTACGGTTGGTTCCTTTGCCGTCGGTTTCTCTACAGCCGGTTCCTCGACAGCCGGCGCTTCCGCAGGCGCGCCGATCTTTTCAAGGGCGGCAAGGGCCACTTTCTTGAGCTTGGCATCCCCGGCTTTTGCCGCCTGTTGTAAGTCCGGTATCGCGTCCTTCGCAGCTCCGCCCATCTCTCCCAACACATCCGCCGCCATTATCCTGCGGTCCGTTTCTCCGACCGAAACTATGGTGCAGAGAGTCGGCAGTGCGCTCTCCGCTCCGCCGCCCATCTCCGCGAGCAATTTTGCCGCAGCCCTCGCGAGCTCCGCGTCTTTGTCCGTCATCGCGAGGAGCAGGGCCGGTATCAGCATGGCCTTGTCGATCTGCCCGAGGGCCTGTTCGGCGTCGGCCCTTATCGAGTTCGACTGATCTGAAAGCGCCGTGAGCAGCGCAGGCACGCACTTAGCATACGTCATGCCGATCTTGCTTATCGCCCAGACCGCGCTCGCCCTCACCGTCTTATCAGGATCGCTCGTTATCAGCCCGAAGAGCAGGGAGCCGGCTTCGAGCGCTTCAGGACCTACCATGCCCAGCGCATGCGCCGCAGCCAACCTGAGGCCGGCGTCTTTGGAGTTGAGGGCTTCCATCAACGCGGGGACCGCCGTCTTTGCGGCAGGGCCGAACAGGGCCAGCGACCTGACGCATGATTTTGCAATCGCCTTGTCCTTCTCCTTCATACAGCCTTCGAGGATGGGGACCATGTATGTCGCCTGCTCGCCTATTTCCTTGAATGAATCGTACGCCTTGTCAGGATCGATCATGAGGAGCGCCAGCGTCGAGGCCTCGATCAGTTTCGTATCGCCGCTGTAAAGACCTTCTTCGACGGCGGCAAAGGCAGCCTTCGCCTTGACCCCTATTCGCCCGAGCGCCCACGTCGCGACGATCTTGAGCTCCAGATCATCGCCCTTGAGCGCCTGAATGAGATCGGGCACGGCGCGTTTCGCGTTCGCTCCCAGAGAACCGAGCGCCTTCGCAGCGGATACGGCAAAATCCTTTTCGCTCAGCAAGGACCTGAAGGCAGGCAGAGATTTTCTGTCTCCCAGCTTGCCGAGCGCCTCGATCGAGATCTTTCTGAGGTCGACGTTTTCGTCCTTATTCTTCACTATCTCGCGAAGCGGTTCTATCGCCTCGATTGCGCCCATGTTGCCGAGCAGCAGGGCCGCTGCCCTCCTCACCCCAGGCGTCTCGGATTCCAGGAGGCTCAAAAACGCCGCGACCGCCTCGTCGGTATTCTGTCTGCTCAGCTCCACCAGGGATTCCTTGGTCCCTATCTGGGCCAGCGCATATGCGGCCTCTTCGCGGACGCTCAAGTCCTCGTGCTTCATGGCCTTGATGAGATCCGGGATTGCCGCATGCGCCTCTTTCCCCATCCTTCCCAATGCGCCTGCGGCATACGCACGCTTCGTCGCATCCTCGCCGTTCTCGCCGTTGAGTATCTGGATCAGCGTCAGGACGATCATCTTCGAATCGACATTCAGCATGGCGAAGGCATTTTTGAGCGCTTTCCAGAGAACCGGGTCTTGGCTATGGGCGGCCAGAACAAGATCGTATACCGCCTCCTTAGCACCCATCCTGCCAAGAGCCTCCGCAGCATACGGCCTGAGGCTCTCTTGCTCGTCATTGAGCACGCTGATGAGCGCGATCGCCGCCTTCTCCTTCCGACCTATCATGCCGAGCGCCTTGGCGGCCTCTATCCTGGCCTGATGGACCAGCTCATCGTCACCGCCGGACTTGGCTGCGCGCATCAGGCACTCGATGAGCGCGGGCACGGCGTCCTTAGCCTTCGCTCCCATGCCGCCCAGTACAGCCGCTGCCCTGGCTGCAGTCTCAGGCTGCCCCTTGGAGACCATCAATGAAAACGCGGGGACGGCCTCGACGGCGGCAGAACCCATATTCAGGAGTTCGTCCCTGACCGCCCTCCTCTGATTCTTATCGGCCTTGAGCTGGATGACATAAAAGTCGCTCAGCCACTTTGCCCTGAAGTGCAGCGGCCTCCCGCCGTCCTTGCCTACGAGTTCGTCCAGAAAACCCCGCGAGAGATCGAACTTTTTTTCGAGCCGTTCGTACTCGTCCACGGTGACAAAGGCATCCGTCCCGCTGCCCAGCGCCCCCTGCAGGGCCTTGCACTGCGCTGCATCGAGATCCTTTTCCTTCACAAATTGCAGGCATTCGATGTCTGTGAGCCGATCGAGATCATCGGCAAACTCGCCCAAGACTTTCTTCGCTATTTTTGCGTCGGACATAGTCGGCCATCCTTAAATAGGTATACCCATGCCCCTACAACTCTATTATCGGTTGAATTTTAATAAAGTTGCGGGGATTTTGCAGAGAAGGTTGTTAAATTAGTCTGCAATATCAAGCGGTTACAAGCGCGACTCGTTGGGATACCAAATCAAGGCCTCTTCTGGACATCCGAGGACCTCTTCGTGATCGTGAGCTTGGCTATCCTGGCCTCACAGTTCTTGATGTTTCTCTCCAACTTCTCGACCTTCTGCATGATCTTGAGCATGGCATCGGTGAGTTTCAGCTCGCGCATTGAGGGATCCTTGGAAGCGGAGTGATACACCTTATGGCCCAGCTCATGCAGCAACTTGTATATGTCCAGGCGGTCCTTCCTGGAGGCGATGTGGAGTTTGGCCGACTCGGCCGTGGCCTCTGCTATGAACTCCGCCTCGGTCATGCCGGCGCGCAGGAGCTTGATGCCCTCGTCGATTATCTTTTTGGCGTGCGTCTGTATCTCGTTCCACTGCGGCATATGGCCTCCCTTTTTCATGAGCGAAGATATATGGCCCGTCGAATTAAGTCAAAACATTGAACCGCGCCCACAAATGGCTTGTCTTGACCCAATCGGCGAGTATCATGGCCACATGTCCATGTCGCTCAGAAATACCTTTCGCGCACTCGTCAGGCCTTTGACCAGAAACCTCGGCCGCTGGCCTATCGGCATTTGTATCGTCTGGGCGAGCCTTTTCTACGCGGCGTATTCGTTTGCGCCCAAGATGCTTCTCCTGGCTGAGATGGGAAGGCTCGGCGCGCCCATCGTCGCCGAGGTCGTCGCGGTATGGGCCCCCCTCGTCGCGGCTGTCGTCTCCCTCGCTATGCGGAGGCACATCTCAGAGGTCTTCGGCAGCATAACCATGGCGTTTTTGCTCCACCACTCTCTGTACGTCTCCGATTACCTCGGCGCAGCCCTTGCGGTCGCAGGGTTTATCAGCCTGGCGGTCAACCGCCGCTGGTTCTTCGAACGCCTCCCCAACGTCATAAAATAGCCGCCAGCAGGCACTTTACACGGCCCGGGCGGGATGCTAGAGAGGCCCATTGCCTATGGTAACAGAGAAGAGAAAGGCCGCCATCGTAAGGGCTGTAAGAAAGAGGCGTAAAAAAGTCAGAGAAATGGCCGTAGCCCACAAGGGTGGCAAATGTCAGTGCTGCGGCTATGAGAAATGTAAGGATTCATTAGAGTTCCATCATTTAATAAAAGATACTAAGAATTTTGGTATATCGGCAAAGGGTTACACAAGATCTTGGGAGGCCATAAAAGCTGAGCTTGAAAAATGCATCATGCTATGCGCCAATTGTCACAGGGAATGGCATGCTGGCATGATCAACAAAGAAGATTTAGCGTTCTTTTAAATTAATATACTCCGAAGTAGCTCAGTTGGTCAGAGCAGCTGACTGTCGAAAAGGCAGCCCTCATTGGAAACAATGGGGTGAAAAGCGGGTGAATTCAGGGAACCCTTCATCGAATGAATTCGATATGGCGATCCTGAGCCAAGCCCACCGATATTAAAGGCGGTGGGAAGGTGCAGAGACTAGGGAGTGACGAAAGAATAATCTCCCATAAGCGCCCGCCACCTAAGTCCAGCATGGGATACGGTGAAGAGATAGTCCACGCCGATTGGAAACAATCGGATCGCGTGTAATCAGCGGGTCGCCGGTTCGAGTCCGGCCTTCGGAGCAAAAAAAGAAACGGGGCATTTTTTCGCCCCGTTTCTTTTTTTGTTTTGTGGGCCGTGGCGAGAACTGCAGCCCGTAGGG
>JBAZOP010000097.1 GCA_041648665.1 bacterium
AAAGCTGGAACCCTGTAACGGCGCCAGCGCCGCCATACCACCAACCGCCTCCGCGCACTGTGTGCATGCCTCCGGAAGTAGACGGCATAGTCAGTTCCCAACTTATGACTTTCGGGCCGAATGTTTGCGTTGGCTCCGTGATGTGAATTCTCGCGTTCCAGCCCGGCAGCGCGCTGACGGTTACGCCCCCCGGCTGAGATAATGAGATATTCGGACCACTCGCATTGCCAGATACCGCGCTGCCGACGACACTCACCGCGATCTGGCTATACTCATATAATGTGTTGGCAAATGATCCTCCGGAATGGACTTGGAACCCGAGATCGACGCCCCCCGTTCCAGGGACCAAATTGCTCACGACAATCTCGTAATCCGTATATGCGGCAGTGAAGCTCGTCGTGTCCGAGACCGTGGCGCTGTTGTTCGCGGCAAACGTATTCAGTAGGATCGTCGATCCAGACGGGAGATTTGCCGCGACGACATTATTCTGCGTCGCCATTGTCCCGAGGCCGAGATTTGTCCGCGCCGTCGCAACATTCGACACATCGCTGAGATTGTTCTCCGGTCGCAGGAATACGAGAGTCGATTGAAGACCGGCAATCGTCGCATTGATAGGCGCTACTGTCGTATCGATGTAATTCTTCGTGGCGACATCCTGCGCGGAGGTCGGCTCTGCGGCATTGACGACCTTGAACCCGCCCATCGGCAGGTTCGCGCCCATGGCGGAGCGTCCTTGCCGGTCGAGCGAGTTCGTCAGCTCCGTCCCGATATCGGTAATCAGGCTGTTGTAGGCGTCTGGGGAAATGATATTCCCTTGAACGGCCTGCGTGTTTGACGGCTGTGTGTAGATGCCGCTCGCGTTTCTGGGCACGGTCTTGATTTCCTCGCGTGAAGGCGTAGGGTCAGGTCCCGCTTTTCAGCAGGATTGGAGAGGATTGAATGTTGAAGCGATTTGTCGCGGCCATCGGTTTGGCCGCTGCGCTATCTGGTTGCGCTGCTCAGTTGGCTCAGCAGGCGGACGCCGAGTGCAAGTCTTTCGGCGCCGCGCCAGGAACCGCCGCCTATGTCGATTGCCGCTTGCGTCTCAAGCAAATGCAGGAAGCGCGAGCCGCCGCCATCGCCGGCGCCGGGCCGGTGACGTGCCAGCAGTTCGGAACGACAACCACTTGCTTCTGAGGCGCGCCATGAAGTGGAAAATTGCCCAAGGCGCGATTATCGGCTTATTCATCTGGGCTGCATTTGATGGGGCTTCTGAACGGCCTATGCTTCTGGTCGCGACCGGGATTTTGCTCGCAGAAGGCGTGACTATGCTTGTCTGCGAGATCGGAGACGAAATCCGATCATTCCGCTCCAGGCGCCGAGATATTCGAGCGCAGCGCAAGAGCCGCGGCCAAGCGGCGAGCCGCGGGATCGAGTTGTGAAATCAGCCCGAGGTCTGGGGCGAGTTGATTGGACAGATACGCTTGCACTGGGCCTGACATGAGCGCTCGGCCGGCGAGACCGGGCGCGAATGGCGCAGCCGCAGCGCCGAATGCCGCGCCTGGAGCGCCGCCCATAAGAGAGCCTGCTACAGCGCCGGGAGCAGAAAGCATAGATTGGCTCGCGAGGCGTGCGGGCGTCCCGCTGTTAGGCAATGGCGACATGACCCCTACGCCAGCGCGTGCCAAATCCGCGAGATCGCCTTCCCCTCTGACGTAACCGCCTCTCTTGTTCCCCGCGGAAATTGCCGCCCGCAGCGACGCCGGAGAGATATAGCCCTGTGCCGCATTCTCTCCTGCTCCGGCTGCCGCTTTTTCGAGAGCCTTATAATTCACATATTTACGCCGCAACTGCGCCCATGCGCCGACGTCTTCCGGCGAAATCGAACGGGTCATGGCTTCGTCGAGGGCGCCGCGGATATTTCGAAGCGCCTCCGCCCGCGCCGGGTCGGCCATTCTGAAAGTTTCGGCCGTCTTCCCAATCTGAGACCTCATGTTTTGATAGGTTTCGCCGGGGATAGCGCCGCCGCCGATCGCCTTGCCGAGAAGGTCGTCAACAAGTTTCGACACGATTGGAGCGCGCGTGGCCTGCGTCGTCAGATTGTTGTATTCCCGTTCTGCGTCAACGAGCGCTTGCGCAAGAGGCGAGTCCATCTTGAGCGTATTCCGCGCCGAAAGATCGCCGAACCTTTGGCCTAAATCGTCGTAGCCGGCGGCCATTGTATCAGGCGTCGCGCGCGCGGCGTCGATACCAGCCCGCTTCAGCGCCGCCCGCGTGAACGCCTCGCGCTGTGCTTCGTCGAGCGCCGCCGCCTTCCCTCCCGAGCCGGGGAGATCGCCTAAATGGCTTTCCAGATAGCGAAGAGACTTGGAGCCGGTTTTCTGCCCGGCCGTAAGCGGGACACCCTCCTTCGTCAGCGTATCGACAAGTGACCGGCGCTCGTCTGAAATTGCCATCGGCGAAATAATGCGCCCCGGCAAATTCGCGATAGCGTTCCCGCCAACGACACCGGCGAGAGTGCCCGCGAGCCGGGCGGCTGGCATGTCGGGGGCGATCTGCGATGCGGCTTCACCAGAAAGGCCAGGAATGACGCCGTAGCGGATCGCGTTACCCATCATATTGCCGGGCGCGAGCATGGCGGACGGGACGGCTTCTAACGCCGCTCCAACGAATTTGCCGGGGGTCGTCTGAGATTCATGGAATGGACCAGTTACGCTTTCGATCGCTTTTTGGATCTTCGGCGCGAGATAATCGGGGGGCGCGTTTGGATTTTTGCCCCCACGGAGGGCGTTTAGGAGTTCAGCGGTTCCGGCGGGCATAAGACCATCGGATTCGAGCCCGACCTTACGGCCGATCCAATGCAGCCCTTGATTGATCGCAGCCGGGATATCGAACGGCGATGCTACAACGCCGATGGCTCCTCTTGCGAGCGCAGCGGGCGCGGTCTTCACTATATCGCCGATGATGGACGGCGGTTCTGCGGCCGGCGCTGGCTCGCTGGCTTGCTCTATGGAAGCCGGCGGCGGTTCTGCCGGCGGCGGCGCAAACCGCGACCACGGGCCTTCTGCCGGCGCCGTAGAGGCTGGCGCGGCCTGAAAGCGTTCCCAAGGGCCAGCCATTTATTGCACCTTCTCCCAAGCGTTCTGATCGGCAGGGTTCCCGCCCTTGAAGCGGTAGCCGTCGATGACATCTCCAGCTTTCGGCGCGGCAGGCGCGGCAGGCGCCGCCTCTTTCGGAGCCGCCGATGTTTTACCACCGCCGGATTTGTAGAAGTCGCCCTCGCGCAACTGGGATGCTCGCTGCCGGTTGAATTCAAGGCGCTTCTCGGCCATGGCGATGGCGCGATCGTAAATCTTCTGGCGAACCTCGTCAGGCTGAGACGACGCGCCCTGAATTTCGAGTAGTATCTTGCGCTCGCCCTCGGTCGGGGCCGCGCCGAAACTGCTCTTGAGTTGGGCCAATGCCTGCGATGTCATAAGGTTGTCGAGATCGGAGGTCGCCTGCGACGCTTCATTCCCGAAGACCGCCCCGACCTTCGCGACTGCGCTCGCGCCAGGGAAGCCCATCGCCTGCTTGCTCAGCTCCTTCGCTTGATGCAAAGCGGAGATCACGGATTCATTCTGCGAGACCATTTCATCCGCTTCGAGGATGGCCTTCTTATCCGTCGCGCTCAACGGCTGCGCATCTTCGCGGGGGAATTTCCCTGTCAGAATGTATTGCTGATTGCGCGGGTCTTTCGGGTCGCCGCCCTGCTCGACAATGAGGCGCTGCCGAGACGCCGCGTCATCTTCGATATTGCGCGTTTTATCCGAGGCTTTCCTGAAATCCGCGAACGTTCCTTCATACCCGTTCTTTTTGGCGTATTCATATTCCTGGACCGAAGCCGGGGCCTTGTCGTCTTTCGGAGCCGTGTAGATCGCCTTACCGGTAGCGGGGTCGAACAGCGTCTGACCAGCCGAAAGCGTCACGGGATTGGACTGCTTCTGCATTGACTGGAATAACGCGAGCGCGACTTGCGCTTGCGCAGGCGACGCCCATGGGTTCGTGATGACGGCCATCAGCTTTTGCGGATCGTATTTCGGAGCGCCAGCGGCCTGCGCTTGCGGCGTTGTCGCTGTAGCCTGCGCAACCTGTGCGGCGGCCGGGGAGGAGGCTGCAACAGCCGCAGGGGCGGGCGTCGCATCTTCACCCGCTGCGGGAGAGGGCGTCGCGCCAGCATAGGCCAGCGCAGGGCCGGAAGCGCCTGCGGGAGATCCCTGTCCGGTCTGCGGGGCAATCTGTCCATAGAGGCTGCGGGCTGCGGCAACGCGCTGAGCGGCGCCCATAGCGCCCATCGGATTGTCGGGCGTATAGCCCTTGGGCCGCTCGAAGCCGATGAACGCCTGCGCCGCCTCTTCTGGCGTCTTCGCAGCCTGGAGCCGTGAAAGCGTCGGCGCTTCCGTCGAGTGAAGCTCATTATCGAGGAACGCGATCTGCACTTTTGGATCGCGCCAGTCAGCGCCTTGCCCTTGTGCGAAGTTCTTTAGATTCGCCCAACGGTCGTTATGCCACTGAGCCAATCCGCCCGACGTGCCATTGTCGCCAGTGGCGTTCGTCGGATCGAGGCGGCTCTCATGCGCAAGATTGCCGATAATGCCGGCGGCTTGAACAGGGCTATAGCCGCGCTTTGTCAATTCCGTCGCGAGCATTCCGGAATCGGTTGCGAATGTCGGAAGACGCGCGGGCGCCGTCGTTTCCGCGGCGCCCGTCGTGGTTGACGCCGGAGCCATTGCCGAGCCGCCGCCGAGCATCGGCGAGATCGCGCTCATGAACTGCTTATTGAAGTCGGCCTGCGCCGCCGCTTCCTGCTGGTTCGCGCGCGCGTCTTCGAGACCGCCGACGAGAGATTGCGCCAAACGCGCGGCGCCCTGCCACGGCGAGCGAATAGGACTGGCGTCCATGCCCTGCTTCGCCAGCGCGTCGGCGAGCGCGCGCTTGCGCTTGATCGCGTCTGGCGTCACAGGGGCGCTGTTGACGCCGCCGAGAGCGCCGAGCGAACCGAGAGAGGGGAGCGCAAGCGCGTCCGCAAGACCCATGGATTAGACCCCCAAAGCCTTGGCATAGTCCACGGCGAAGAAGCCGCCGACGTTGTGGACCGCTTCCGGCTTCACCCGTGCGACCTCGTCGGCCATCAAGCCCGTGCGCAGCGCGTCGCTCCATAGATATTTAAACATATAGACGCCGAGCCCGTTTTCGAGTTCGCCGATCTTGCGAATGTCCTTCTTGAGCCGTCGGTCAGACCAACCAAGAAGACCACGGCCGACCGTGCCGGCGAGCCCGAATATGCCGCCCATCGCAGCCTGACGATTCGCCTGCGATTGCGCCTGCTGTTGCTGCATCGCGCCCATATAGTCAGGGGCGTTGAATTGCGCCTGCGGCGTGTTGACGAAGCTGGAATTCGGCGTCTGCACTTGCGAGCCGGATTGAAGCGCGGAAAGCACGTTGAGCGGGCTGTTGTATTCGTTCGTCAAATCATTAACAGCCGTCTGGTGGCCTTGCAGATACATATTGTTGTAGGCGTCGCTCTTCTGCTGGCCGAAATTGCGCATCGCCGTGTCATAGGCCGCCGAGCCGGGCTGAACGCCCTTCGCGTAAAGCTGCGCGTCGAGCTGTTCTTGGTTCTGCTGCCACTGCGGATCGAGCGTATTGCGGTTGATCTGGTTGAGCCGAGCTTCGGTATCTGACCATCCGAGTTTGAGCGGCTGGCCGGACAGAGCGCCGAAGCCAGTCCCGAGAAGCGAATTCGCGAGCTTGCCTTGCCCGAGGCGTTCGGCGTTCTGCTGGTCGAGGATCGCCTTTTGCTCGGGCGACAGCGTGATGTTCGCGCGATATCCGCTTGGGGAATTCGGATCGCTAGCATAATCGAGACTGCCATAAGGGTCAGTCTGCGAAACCATCGACATGCGTTGCGAATCCGCCGCCGCTTGCCGGTTCAAGGCATATTGCATCAATGCGTTCTGCGCCGCGTTCCCGCCGCCTCCGCCTCCGTTCATATTGTTCCCCTCACGATTTTCTGTTCCGCCCGCGTCAGACCAAAAACGATTCCGTCTTCCTCGCCGAAATACTCGCGGAGCCGGCCCTCATGGCGAAACCCGAGCGCACGCAATCCTCGCTGCGCGCGCGCATTGCTCTCTTTCGTTATCGCAGTGATGCGCCGCGCCACCGTAAAGCAGTATCGCGCAATCTGCCGCACGGTCCTCACATCGAACGCGCCAGGGCCGACGACCGTCAATTCGACATTGTTCGGGCATGTGTAATTGTTGAGGATGCAAGCGCCGATGATGCCGCTCTGATCCACAACGAGCCATCCGACTGCCGGCTTTGCTATCGATATCTCGAGGCGTTTGCCGGCCCAATAGATGGCGAGATCGTCATCATGAATGAGAGACTTCATCCGATCGCCGATCCTGTCTCATAGATGACCTGGAAACCAGTGAGCCGAAAATCAGGCTGCAACCCTGCATAGTCCAGTGTGATTTGCAGCACAGGCGATATCACTTCTCCGAGCCCTGCCGGAGAGGTCCAAAAGCTGAGATCGAACAGCAATGCGGGCCAAACATCGATGCCCCATCGAGCAAAGCCCCATCGCGCGACGCCCACTGCCGTCGAGATCGTAGCGCTAGGCGGAGCCGGTATAGATGGATCATAATCGACGCGCGTCGTCACTTGCACAGCGCCGTAGAAATTCGCCTGTAGCTGCGTCTTGATGAGCTTTATTTGCTTTCTGACGCCGAACGATTCGAGATGCGTAAATGACGGGAAGATCGTCGCCGTATATGGCCGCCCATCGTCAGTCGCGCCGACCTCGGCCTGCATGATGCGCCCGTCAGATGAACCATAGAATAGCTGATTGTCGAACAGCGCGAAGCAGTTCGCGTCCCATCCGAGATAGCGCCCCCAGGCTCCGGTCCGCGAGTTGGCGACGAATTGCGTTTTGTCTTCTGGCCCGGAGTGAGGAAGATTGACGATCGCCATGCTGTTCAGCGGCCAGATAATCGCTTGCCAGCCATCGAGGCCAGTGCGCTGATTGACTGCCTTGATCCATGCCGGCATGATTTTCTGCGTCAGCGCGACATTCTGCAACGCCTGTTGGTCGAGCGTCTCGACCTTTGACATCGGGACGATTCCATCCTCGGTAAGGATGAGCAGATCGCCGCCCGTGTTGAGCAGACATCGCCGACCGAGCGGCTTCGATATCTTGTAGATGCCCTGCTTGGCCCAATCCGTCGAGCCGGGATAGAGCCCGGTATAGACTGCGACCTCGCCCTCGCTCGAGACGAACACGCAAGCCTCGAACAATCCATTGATCGTCGGCAGCGCCCATGTGCCGCCGCAGAGCAAATACCCACCGCGCGTGAATACCGATGTGAGCGGGAATTTCGTCGCCTGGCCGCCGATGCTATCGAGACCGAGATACCACGCGTTCAAAGACCCGCGCTCGACACCGTAAATCCTGTTTTTGTAGACCCAAATTTGGGCGAGTTGGTTGCCCGTCAAGCCGGAGATCGGCGGAAGGATCGACGCCGTAATCGCCGCCGTCGTAAAGCCCGCCGAGGCATTGGCGGACATGGTGATCGTGCCGGCGCCGACATTCATGCTCGATATCGTCGCGCCGTCCGGAATGCCGGGGCCGCTCAACGCCTGCCCATTCACCAAGCCAGTGAACGAGGATACCGCGCTCAATGTCGGCAGGCCAGCCGAAACGGTCGCGGTGAATGAAATCGTCGGGTTCCAGCTCGTCCCGTCGAAGAGTTGAGCCGGATCATAGCCGTTCACCGCTATGAGGAACTGCCCACCCGTGCCGGTGAACTGGACGCTCTCGACCTTCGCGGGCGTCAATCCAGATACGACAGAAGCCCCGACAGGACCGGGGGATGACGCATCATAGATGCTGCCATTCACACATCCGAACATGCGATGCGTGGAGCCGTCCGTCCATGTGAGAATGGAATCTACGACGCCGCCGCTGAGACCAGACGCCCATGTCTGCGTCCCGCCACGAACGCGAACAAAGTCGAGGTTCGGAAAAGCGTTGTCGAGGATAAACGCAGTCTTCGGAGGAGCCTCCGCGAGCGGAGCGCCGACATACAGGCCCTCTACCGGCGCGACGAGAAACGTCGGCGTCGAGACCTGACCTCGCGTTCCGGTCTTTGAGTTTCTGGCCTTGCTTCTGGTGAGCATGTTATTCCACGATCACGGAGGGATGACGGAGATCGTGCCGCCCCAGAAATTTTGAGGAAGATTTATTCCTCTTGCCGTCGCAACCGTGCGGCCCGTATTTTCCTGCCCGAGATAGGCTTGCAGCGCGGTCTCGAAGCGCTCCATTTCGACGCCGTAGTCGAGACCCTTCGCCCGCAGCCACCGCCATATCGTGCCGAGCTCGATAAGCTTCTCCGGGACAAGCGCGACATCATCGTCCGCCGACCACTGGCAAATGCGCACAGGCTCCCCGTGCTGCAAAATCCAATAGTTCGAGCGGAACTGTCCCGTGACGACCTCGCCCGCCGCCAGCGCCGGCCAAAACTCGATCGTCTGCCCGATGAGCCGCCATACGGAAGGGCGCGGGACCGCCGGGAGCGCCTTCAGCATGTTCAGCTCTTCGTCATTCACCGGCCCGCGTAGAGGCATGGTCGGATAGGCGAGAGAGACGAATGTGCCGTTGATGGCGCTCGCCGGCAAGAGCGACGCGAAATCCGCCGGCAAAATCCACAACGTCGTCAGGCCGTCGCCTGTTATTTGATGGCCGACGTTGAGATTGCGCCATGTCCCGCGCCGAGCGATCTCGTCTCCGACATCCTGACTCAGGGCGACAAGCTGCCGAATGTTAGAATCGGCGCTTCCTATCGCCTGTGTGACCGTGGCATTCGAAATGCCAGCGATCGTCACGACATTGGAGATGATCGAGAGAAGCGTCACGCGGCCGTCGCCTTCGCGGCTTCGGCGGCCTCACGCTCCAATCGCTGGCGCGTCTTCCAGTGCAGCCGCTCGGGCGTCTCGCCATCATGGTCTTCGGCGGAACGGCGCGCAAGCTCTTCGACCTGCTTTTGGAGGAGAGCCATCTGTTCTTTCAATCGCTCATTCTCGGCGGCGAATTTCGCGGCGGCGGAGCCGTCGGAAGCGCTCGCGAGCCAAGCGGCCGCCCGGCTGCGCCATGTGCGGCCATCCGGGAAACGATCGATGTGCGCATCCGACACATGCGCCAAATCTTCGACGGAAAAGACGTTCGACGCCTCGAAGGTAAGCGCCTGAGACTTCGCCAGCGGTCCCCATTCACGCAGCGGGGTTCCATTGATCGCGCGCGTCTCTTGCCCCTGCTTCCACCGCGCATATTCGGCGGCGAAACGGCGCTTGATGTTGTCATCGACAATCGTCGATGCGACACTGTAGGGATCGCCGGCGATGCGGATGCGAACGACCTCGACGTTCTTGTAAATGGTGATGCCGGCCTTTTCCGTTTCAGCCTCGTCTTTGACTGGCTCCACGATGAATTCCGGGGTAATGCCGTCGTTCATGCCGGCATAGGTCGTGCCCTTTTCGTCCACAGACGCGAAAGGTTGCACTTCGCCGAAGTAGTTACTCATTTTTGCCTCGGTTGATGGAGGATGCGAGGCGCTGCCGCCTCGCTTGTTTATCAGTTGGCGGCGCTGACGAAGGCGTCGTTGAGATACGCCTCGAGATAGCCCGTCGCCGTGATCGTGATCGTGCTGCCCGTCGCCGTCGCGGCGTTGTTGAGCGTGATCGTGTAGGCGCCGGGATTGCCATCGATCGAGACGATGGTCGAGTTCGCGGCGATGCCGGTTCCGCTCACGGCCTGGTTCGGATAAATCCCCGTCACGGTCGAAATGTTCTTCAGAACCTTCGACGTGTTGGTCGTATCAGCCGTGAACGTATAGGACGCGGCCGGGAGGAAAGCGCCGAACAGCGTCTTCGTGCCGACAGCAGGACCGCCAGTCGGCGCGTCTGCCTGACCGGCCGTCGCCGTCGTCGTCACAGTCTTCTGAACAACGCCAGTGCTCGCCACGTTGAGAAGGGACGTCCCGTCGGTCTGAACCCAAAGGCCGTAATCGCCAGCCGTCTTGAAGGTGAAGGAGAACGGAGCCGACTGCGGACCGCCGAAGCGCCCGCCGACGAAGAAGGTTCCAGCCTTCATTCCGAGCAGCGCATTCGTGCTCGTCGCCTTCAGCGCAGTGAAGTTGTTGTCGATGACGAGCAGGTCGCCCTGATTGAGCACCTGACCGGCCGTCGCCGTGAACTTCACATAGACGAACTCGGCGCCACCGTCGCCTTCCGCAATCACGGAGCCGACGCGGTATTCATAAAAAGGGCCGTTGACCGTATCGACGGGACCAACAGGCGTGTAGATGCGAGGCCCGATCTTATCCCCGATCGGGAAGTAGGAGATAGTCATTGGTTTGGTTCCCTGCGGATCGAAGCCGCGTGAATGAGATGGAGAGGCGACCCGCAAGCCGCCTCATCGCGATCAGGAGAAAAGAACCGCCTGATACTGCCGGCCGGAAGTCGTCATGTTTCCCGCCCAAGCGTAGAAGCGCACAATCGCGTCCTGGTTCACATTCGCGCGATCACCGCCGACGACAGTGAAGTTGCGGGCCGAATGCGGGCGGTAGGAGAAGTAGCTCTCGTTGAGGAAGTAGGCCGTATTCTCCGGAATCTGGCCGTTCTTGCCGCCGTCGAGCACAACCGACACGCGCTTGCCGGCGCCGAGATATTCGAGCGCCGTGAAGCCCGCCGCCGCCATCTTCTCATCAACGATGCGCTGGATCGACTGAAGC
>JBAZOP010000098.1 GCA_041648665.1 bacterium
TGAACACGATGGGAAACTGGTACGCCGCTTCTCTCGCCAGCAGCACCGTCACCCGCGCGTTGGAATCCCCCGCTGCTGGTTCGGCAAGCTGCGCGCTGTGCGGAAGGATGAACAGCGCTTGCGTCGAGCGCATGATCGCCTGCGACACGCGCTCGTACTGCGCGAACGCTTGGTTGTACGCCTCCAGCCCGCCGCCGTCGCCTGCGTCGAGGAACGGCTGCGCGTACAACGGGTCAACGCTGCTCTGCCAGATGGCGAGTAGGTCAGCGATGGTGAAATACCCCGCCACCTCACACCACCGTCACGCGGTCAATGGTTGTGCGGATCGACTTGCCCAGGTCGGGCACAAGGTCGCCCGCCGGGTCCACGAGGCTGTCGTTGGTCGGAATGAGCCCGTCGTCGATGAAGCTCTTGAGGCACTCCAGCAACGCCGCGCGCAACAGGATGCCGTTCACCTCGCACTTGTTCACAGTGCCGAGGATGGCGGTGCGAATCTGCTCTTGCAGCATGTCCGTGTCCTTGCCCGCCTGGAACGTGAGGTGCAGTTGCACGTCCACGAGCTGCGTCATGCTCAGCACCGTGATGACCTGGATGCCCGCCGCGCGATACTCGTTAAGGTCAATCACGAGCCCAGCACCCGAACTGCCGTCCTCGTCTGCAACGTAGAGCTGAACTACGCGCGCGGGCTGTACGCTCGCGGTCAGCTCCTCCACGGCGCTCGCGCTTGCCACGCCCGCGGTGTCAATGGCTCCTTGCTCAATGGCTTTGAGCGTGCCCCGGCGAGCAGTCGTCCAGAAGTTCTTGGCGCGCGCCCGAAACGCCTCGTCCGTTTCCCGGTCGGCGGCGTACGCGGTCGCCTCCGGGTTCGTCACCATCAGCGTCTTGTCCCACAGCGGCCCGGGATCGGGGATGCTGACGATGGTGTCGGCTGCGGACTGGTTCAGCTTGCCCGCCTGCACGCTGCGCACGTTCGCGGTGGCCGACAAGCTCGTGGCAGCGAACGTCGCGAGCGTGGTCGTGACGAACTCGACGCCCGTGTCGTTCTGGAGCCGCGTCCCTACCGCAACCGCGCCCGCGCCTGCCGTCGTGGTGTAGCGGCTGAACTCGACCACGCCCAACGCGGGAGACGCGCCCTTGCGGATCATCTGGTAGCGGTCCCACACGAGCCGGTCCAGGTCTTCGCCGTCCGCGCCGTCGATGAGCAGCTTCGCGACGGCGGCGGTGAGCTGGTAGACAAGCTCGGCAGCGACCACCATGTTGGAGCCGACGAACAGGTTGATGTCCGAGCCGATGACATCGATCTGGTTCGGGTCGATCTTCGCTGCGCGCGTTCGGATGTACGTGCGCGCGACGGCAAGGAGATCAATTCTTGTAGGCAGGTCCATGGTGTCTCTCTACCCCAAGTTGAACGGCAACGTCACCGCCATGCTGCGCCCGTCTCGCATCTTGGCTTTGATGTAGTAGCCGACGACCGCTGGAGCGTTGTCGTAGGTCATCACCGTCACCGAGCACTCGGCGGTCTCGGGCTCCTGCAACCACTGCTCCTCGATGTCGGCGCGGATCGCCTCGCGCCGTTCTGCGTTGTTCGTCCGCTTCAGCTCGTCCATCACTCCGACGCCCCACTCGGGCGGGAGGAAAACGAACTTGCGCTTGCGGCAATAGGTGCGCCGCAATCCGCGCTTGCGGTAGCTGGTCACGCCTTCATCGAACGCATAGTCCCCGGTCGCGTCCACGTTGTAGCTGCCGAGCACCGCGCCGAGCGGGTTGGGTAGCGGGTCCATCGTAGCGGCGGGCGTCTGTGGTGATGCCATGTCGCGGTTCTTGAGCGCAAGGTCACGCGATTGGCTTTCCACCGTGCGCAGCAGCCCGGAGAACACCGCCGACGTGTAGCCAACGGTCAGGGGCAACCCGCTGACTGCACCGCGCAGCCCCACACACGCAGCGCGGTACTGGCACGGGTACGGACTGAAGGGCCGGTCCACCACAACGTCGAGGGACAACGCGTCCCCAGCAACGAGCCGCGCCTCGATCACCAGCACGGCGCGCACCGCGTTGCCGTCGAGCCCCGTGCCGCCCGCGACCAACGTCACGGTGTGGCGGGTGTCGTCGAGCGCGTCGTACAGCCCGCCTACCCCGTCCGAGTACGGGGCTTCGTTGAACGTGAGGCGCACGATGTTCTCAGCCACGGGCTGCGCCGACAGCAGGCGGAAATCCGCAAGCGGGCCACCACCCCACGGGGTGATTCCAATCGGTCCTATGCCCCAGCCAACTGTCGTCATGGGGGCATCATAGCACCGCGCATTATGGAACCATGAGCAAGCACAACGACATCCCCAAGTCCGCCGTGTATCTGTTCGTCCAGCAATTGTACCGAAACGAGGGTACAGCGTTTCCGCATTCGTGGCGAACGCTCAACCCGGCATTGCGTGCAACGCTATCACTGGCGATCACAACTGGGTTCCGATTCGCCCCAAACGACTTTGCAACTATCTACAACGATTTCGACGGCGATTACTGGTTCGGAGAGTTAAGGGAAAACCTTTACGCCGAAGCCTGCACGTCTGGCAACTTGTCCGCGTGCAAGTCGTTTGAGAACTGGATCAATCGGCGTCCCTACATGTGGAAAGGGAAACGCTTGTTCGTAGGAGCACTATTGGACTTCGGAAGTGTTCGGGGGGCAACTGTCACTTCGTTTTCCAGTGACGACAAAACCATCACCGCGTGCACACACAAGCCGTACGAATCAGGCAAGCCTTCGCGCATCGACAAGCGCGTTACCATCACCCGGGAAGAACTGAAGACCGGAGAGCTTTCCAACAAGGAAGTACGCAAAGCGCTCCAAGCAGTGCGTAGCCTCACCAAAGCCCTGCGTATAGCAGGGGTATACGGTATCACCACACAAGATGTTGAAAGCTGGAACCCGGGGCAGAAGTTGTTCGCTCGTAGGTGGGTAGAGAAGCACGAGAAAAATTACAACGAACCTCATCTGTCGTTTTTTCCCAAATCCTACTACTAGCCCACGCGTTAACCCGGGTTAACGCGCGCTAGACCTGGAGATAGCGAATCTCGACTTCCCACCCGGTGACCATCGGCGGTGTCGTCCCCGCCAATACGAGCGTCACACGCCCGTGCCCCGCGACGGTCGTCACGTTGTACTCGTCCTTGGGGATCTCCAAACCGTTGACGAAGAAGTGCGCGCACGTCTTGCCGATGTGCGTCACGTCGTGCACCGTGTCGAATACCGTCTGCCCATCTACGATTACCAACTGCTGCTCGCAGATCCAGGTGCCGATCGCCTTGATCGTCACCATGTCGGTGTACAGCCCAATGATCACGTCGAACCAGCGGTCCAGCTCCTCCGCCCACCCGCGCCAGTTGATGACGCCGCCGAGCCCCGCCGCCTGCGGCACGTTGTGCTCCAGCTTCTCACCGAACGCGGGCTTGCGCCGGGGTAGCTGGTACGACAGCGCCGCGAGCGCTGCCCCCGCGTAGAACGTGATCTCTGCCACGTCGTCGGCGGTAGCCCCGAGTCCACTGCCGCTGTCCACGCTCAGCCGCAGCTTGTACGTCCCGGTCAAGTCGATGGGAAGGATGTTGGTGGCAGCGCCGCCCGGGGCAGACAGGCCAGCGATGCTGTGCGAGACCGCCACGTAGTCGGTCGGCACGTCAAGCAGTTCCCACTGGTACGCGGTGTACGCTCCGCCGCTCGACGTGGCTACGACAGCGAAGCCGGTCGCGAAATCCTCGCGCGCCTGCCCCGGAACGCCCGCGGGAGCGCCTGCTTGGTTGAGCGTGATTTGAACAGCCATCGTGGTCTCCTGTCAGTCCGTGTCGCAGTCGTCGAACGCGCCCGCCGCGTAGTTGGGCATTCTACCACCGCTGAGCCCCGCGCTCAGCGGGTTAGTGAAGTCGCAGCTAAGCACGATGAACGGCCACGGGATGGTTGGAGGGAACGCGGGTATCGCAGGCAACGCGAAGCCGAACTTGAAGTTGAACTTCGGCGGGATGGCGAACCCGCAAATGGTCGCGCTGTTCAACGTGCCGCCAGAGAACCCAATACTCGCGCTCGCGCCTACGCACCCCATGTCAACCTCCCAGCAACCCGGCGCATCCAACACCAGGGAAGTTCTGCCCGGTCACAAGTGCGGGCGGTTTTGGGGTTTGCATCGCTGTCATGATCGCGGCGTTGATCGCTGGCGTGATCGGCAACGGCGGCGCAAGCGTCAACATCTGAGTCATTCCCGCGATGGCGGCAATACGGTTCGCGAAACCTACCGGGTTGAACGTTCCTTGTGGCGGCAGCGTGAGTACTACCATCAAGATGTTCACGAGCTGCTCCAGCGTCACGAGGTGCTCAACCGCACTCGCCCCGCACGCGCTCATTTCCAACGCTCCACTCGTCATCATGCTCGACGATCCACTGTCCGCGAGCTTGAACCCCGACGCCCCCGCCATCAGGTTCACCGACTTCTGGTCGGTGTCAATTGCGATCTGTAGATCACCGTCCTTGTTCTGCATCGCGCACCCGGTCGCGCCGAGCTGGAACACCGTGCCGTCCCCGTTGCGCAGCGTCAGGTTTCCCGTCTCGTCAATACCGATCATTGCGCCCGTCACTGCACTACGCATGATGAGCGCTGCGTCGCCTTCGATGAGGTACGAGCCGAGCTGGCGGCGGAAGCTGAACAGGTTGCCGTCCGTCTTCTGCCCCGCCACGTACTCGGGAAACACGTCCAGCTCATTGTTGAGCCGCCCCACGATGACCGGCACAGCGCGCGTGTCGCCTTCGGGCACGACCACCAGAACTTCGTCGCCCGCGAGGAACGGTGCCCACTCTCCCTCACCGTTGCCTGCAACGTGCCCCGCCACGCGGCAAGCCACAATCTGCCGATGCGGCTGAAGCACCACCCACACGGTCGGCCCCCACGGCGCATCGAACTCCACGCTCTTGTGATCGTCCGTCTCGGGTGCGACAAGCCCGTAGCTCACCCACACGCGCGGGTCCATGCCGGGGCGCGCAAGCGCCTCCGCGAGGATGTTCAAGTCCAGGTCTCCGAACGCGCCGATGCTCACGTGATCTCCTTGTCAAGCCGCACCTCGACGTAGTTGCTGCCCGTGAGCGAGATTGACACGCCGCTGTCAATGCTCCAGTCGAGCTTGAGCGCGCGCGTGCGGAACGTCGTCTGGAACCCACCCGCCATGTAGCTGTCCGCGTACGCCTTCGACATCGCTTCGTCGTGCCCCATCTCTACCAGCATCTGCACGATCTTCGTCTTCTGTATCGTGCTGTCCTCGTACAACCCAACGGTGGTGTGCCCCTGCGCCTCGCGCATCAGGTACGCATCGAACGAGTCACCGGGCAGCATGTCGAGGATGTCAGGGTCGTAGTTGTCGCCGCCGAAGCTCGCCATGTCCGTGGTCGTCACCTCCACGCTCAGCTCCTGGCGCGCGCTCTGCTCGTAGACGCTCTGCGCTATCACCTTCAGGTCGTCCTTGTTGGTGATTCCCTGCACACGCCACACCATGATCTTCTTATCCGCCGCACCGCCCGGCGCGGCCTGCGTCGTCACCCCGGGGAACCGCACGCTGATGGTCTGCTTCTTCCCGGGCAAGTACGCGGCCACCTCGATGTTCACAGGAGCGGCGGCGTTCAGCTTGCGCCCGAACTTCATCGTCCTGACGTTGTGCCCCCACACGAACGTCCGGTTCGGCAGCGGCATCCCGTTGATGCTGCGGCCCGCCCCGGTGTGCGGGTCGTTGGCGCGCGTGGCTCCCGCCTTGAGCACCGTGCGCGGCTTGGAGATGATGAGCGCGTTCTCCTCCATCAACAGCACACAACCCGCCGAACCAACCACGTCCGTCAGGTAGTCCATCACGCTCGACTTGTCGCTGCCCGTCTTGCTGCCCTTGTCCTGCCCCTTGTTCTTCAGGATGCCAGACAGCTTCGGCGCGTCCCCGTCGCCGCGCCATTCCACCCCGACGCCCGCGAACTGAGGGAAGTTCGACAGGTAGTTAGCAACCGCCTTGTCGAGCGTCAGCTTCGGGTCAACGTGAAGCTGCGGCGGGGACTGCTGGTCGATGAGCACGCTGCGCCCGTCACGGCACTCCAGCTTGACCATCGGCGTCCCGCTGTCCGAGAAGTTCACCTCCCAGGTGTCCACCCAGCCGCGCAGACGACGGTTGCTTCGCACGTTGCCGCGCTCGTCCACCGTGCTGTCGGGTATCATCGTCGGCACCGCCGCACCCGCTTCCGCCGCCGCTTCCTCCGCTGTGATGGTCCCCAGGTAGTAGTCGATTGCACAGCTTCGGATGCATCGAGGGTCGAACGGCGCATCGAGGAACGGAAGCTCCACGCCAAGCGTGTCCGCTTTGTCGATCCCGTTGCGCACGAAGTTCGCGCTCACCGGGATGATGCCCCACAGCTGGTGGGTGAACTTGTCGGCGCTCGCCGCCGCGATCTTGCTCCCGCCCTTCGGCAGCAGGATGTACCGGCGCGAGCCCGCGGGCGCGTCGGGGTCGAGCACGTACTCAAGCTCCTTGGTGTCCGTTCCACCCTTGCGAAGCGTCTGCCGCAGCCCTGGCGGCTTCGCACTGATGGTCTCCGCGAACTCCTCGAAACGCACGAGCAGCGTTACGCGGGCGCGCGGGTACCACTCCTGCACGGGGCGGTCGTTCGCCACGCTACACCCCGCCGCCCTGCCCGCTCAGCACGGGGACGATGAGAGTGCGCCGCCCGCCGATGCTGTGGCCCCCCGCGTCAGGCGGGCACGGGTAGCCGAGGTGGTTGGCTACCGCGATGTCGTACGCGTGGTCGGGCGTGCCGTAGTGCTTGTGGCTGATGCTCACCAGCGTCTCGCCCTGCTTGACCGCGTGCACGATCAGAACCGCCGCCGACTGCGGCGCGTCGCGGTTGTCCCCCGTTCCAGCACCGAGCGCTTCGCCCTTCGTGCGGTTGACAGTGAGACGGATGTCCTGGCACACCTTCGCGAGCACTTGGGACTGCCGGATGCCGCTGCCGAAGTAGCTTGCGTTGCGCACCACGTCTGCCGCGTTGCGCTTGACCGCGAGCATCTCGGGCGACTCGCGGCTCAGCGCGTCCGCTGTCGTGTTGCACAGCGCCAGCATGTTCTCCGTCTCGTTGAGCACGGTGTTCTGCAAGCTCGCCGGGATGTTGCGCGCTTGATTGACGAGCGCCCCGGCCTGCTGGATGTTCTTCGCGAACGAGCGGCACTGGCGGCAGAAGTTGCTCAGCATCTTGTTCGGGGCGTTGAGCAGCGCGCCGAGCTGCCCGAGCGTCATCTTCGGTGCGCCCTTGGGTAGCGTCGTGCGCCCGCCCACCATCAGCCGCGTCGGCTCCATGTTGGCGGCAAGCTCGGCCTCGACCACACCCGCATCGATCTCGCTCGTGAGCGACCCGTTGCGCACGCCCTGCACGCGCTTGTCTACCTTGCGCCCGCGGTTGACCCAGTCGAAGTGCGCCTTCCACGCCACGTCGGTCGTCTTGCCGTGCGCGTGGTCGAACTGCGTCATGCGTCCCTCGCGCACGATGTCGCGCCACTTGACGCGCACCCGCGCGCCCGTGAGGCACAGGCTCTCGAACACCTTGACCAGCGTTGCGGGCTCCACCACGCTCACGCCCTGCTCGCCGTTGCTGCCGACGTAGCAAGGGGACCGACCGAGCAGCGTGCGCTTCCACGTGCCCTCCCAGTCACCGGGGAGCACCTGACCGCCGAGCACCTGTTGTGACCCTTCCGGGTTGCCCGGGAACCACGTCACCGGGGCGTTCTGCTTCACGCCCCAGCTCGCCCCCACGTGCGGCAGCCCCGTGCCCCGCAGCGTGATGAGCCGACGCGCGCCCGCAAGCTCCTCGATGGTCACCTGATTGGCGACTTGGCGCTTGAGGTTTCCCGCGTTCGACAGGGTGATGGTCGTGACCGCCATGCTCGCACTCTACCACGGCACGCGTTAACCCGGGTTAACGCGGACGCGCATTATGCGTAATGCCGAATTTCGGTACACCCAATCACAAGGAGATAGAAAATGGATGAATCTGTGAAGATCGAGACCTGCGCGCGTGCGGCGCATGAAGCGAACCGCGCGTACTGTATAGCGCTCGGAGATACGTCGCAACCCGCTTGGGACGAAGCGCCGGACTGGCAGAAGTCCAGCGCTCGCAATGGTGTAGTCGGCGCGCTGAACGGCAACACCCCGGAGCAGTCACACGAGGGATGGATGGCTGAAAAGTTGGCCGGGGGTTGGAAGTACGGCCCGGTGAAGGATCCGGCGAAGAAGGAGCATCCCTGCTTCGTGCCGTACGCCGAGTTGCCGCCCGAACAACGCGCGAAAGACAGTATCTTCCTCGCCGTTGTGAGAGCTTTGGCTCAAGCGCTTTAGAATCCACCGAACGGCCCGCTCACCCGCGCGTTCACACGCGCCAGCGCCGCCTTCGTCACGCCAGCCTTGAACACCATCATGATCCGGTCGGGGTCCGCATCACGGAACTCCTGTTTAACGTTGATAGTCGAGCCGGATGCGTTGACGTTGATACTCGGCTTGCTCATACCCTCCAAGCTCTTTCCCCCTTTGACCAACTTCTTAGCTTGCGCGCCAGCTTCTGCCGTCATCTTCCCGCCCGCGATCATCGCGTCGATCAGATCACCAAACCCCCTTCCTACGTCCACACCAGACTTTGCCAACGCGAATTGCAATGCGTTGCTGTGGCTCAAAATGTTCCCGATTAACTCGAACCGCCCCTTGTCTGTACTGTTCATCGCCATTTCCAATGAGGCGTTGAACTCCTTGACCATCGAGGCCGCTTGCTCTTGGGTTTGTTCGTCGATTCCGTACCGAACGTCCTTCTTGCTTAGCTCTGCAAACCCAACACCCTCCGGCATACGTTCGGTCTTGGAGGTGAACCGCCCCTCTACCTTTTGCCCGAACGCCCCCAACCCCAGGCTCTTCGCAAAGCTCTGCAGCTCGGCAAAGCGCTTGGCTTCCTCCTCGGCGGTGCGCGTTCGCTTGTCCAGTTCCTCGTTTGTCTTCCGTAGCGCCCCGGTGCGCCGTTCCTCTGCCAAGGTGGAGTCGTACAGCACCACAGCTTCTTCCGTGAGCGCCCCAGTCAAACCAAACAACGCCCCCCCAACGGCCCCCATCCCACCAGCCAACTTCCCACCCAATGCAGCACCGCCCAACACGTCACCAACGATACCCGCTCCGCCTGCTGACCCTTCTCCCGCGTGACCGCGTGCGACGTTGAAATAGCCACCCCCGCCCATCTGCGCCATTCGGGTGAACGTGTCCTTGTGGTCAATCAAGAACTTCCCCGCCCCCATCAGCGTGTCCGCCACGGTGCCCATGCTTCGCGCGATGCCCTCCCAGTTTTCGTTGATGAGCACGAAGGCGTCCTTCACCTTGTCCCCGGCGTACTTGAACGCGAGCGTCGCCTTCTCCCCAACCTTCTCCGCGAACGCTTCCAGCTCGTGGCGGTGCGCCGTCATCTGCTTGCGCAGCTCCTGCACCATCGGCGTCAGGCCCTTGAAGATCGGCATGCCAACGATCTCGTAGAGCTGCCCGCGCATCTCCTTGAGCGATTGCATCGACTCGCCGAACGTGAGCGGCACGTCCTTCATCTTCTTCGCCATGCGCGTGATGGCTTGCTCCGCTATCGCCATCATCTTGTCGGGGGCCATCTTCTGCATCTCTTTGGCAACCTGTCGCGCGTTGCCCTTGAGCAGCCCAGTCGAGGCAATCATCTGCACGATGGGGTTACGCGCACGCGCGACGCCCATCTCGATCTGCTCGAACCCCTGCGTGATGCTCGCGAGCCCGCCGGGGGCGATGCGCGCCGCCTGCACCATCGTCCCCATGAATTCCTGCACTTCGTCCGTGCTCTTGTTGGTGCGGCTCGCTATGTCGTTGAAGCTCTCGATCACCGCGTCGCTACTCGCCCCCGCGTCGATGGCGAGGTTCTGAAGCTCCTCCTGCAACCCGTTCGCCTGCTCGCGGATTTCCTTGTACCCGCGCCCGCCCTTGTCCGTCATCATCAGCGCGCTCGCCACCGCCTTCTGCTGCTTGCCCAGCTCCATCCCGGCTTCCAGCGCCTCGTGGTAGATGCCGGTCAGCGTTCCACCGAACCCCGCGAGGTGAACGCCGAGCGCCGTGCTTGCTGTCTCCGTTGCGAACTTCTTGAGGCTGCTTCCAACCTTGTTGACCTTCTTGTCCAGCGCGTTGAACGACTTCTGGATGCGCCCGATGCTTTCGCCAGCCTTGTCGTTGACAACTAGGTCCGCCGCAACTTCGGTATTGTGTCCCATGGTTCAGAAGTCCTCCGCGAACGATTGGATGGGGGCTTCGGAGCGGTCCAGCTCGTGCAGCGCCCGGTACAGGTCGTGGAAGTGGACAACCTCCACGTCCTCCCATCCTAGCAGTTCGCCGGGATGGCCGAGCCTCGCGTAGCGCGCGAGCTGCATGAGCTTCTTGATCCGCCCGTCGATGGCGTCCCGGGGGTTGGTACGCAGCGCGAACGTCTGCACGGGTATCGACCCGAGCCACTCGGACGGCATCAGCCACTCAAGCGCCGCGTCTGTCAGACGGCATCCCGGACTTCGATGCAGTTCTCGAAAAAATCCCGCCGCTCCTCCGCTGTCAGGCTGTGCGTCTCAAGGAACACTCGCACGACGAGCGCGCGGCACTTGAGCCCGATCTGCTCCCAGAAGATGTCGGGGTCGGCCTCGCGGCACTCCTTCGTGTGGTCGGCGGGTAGCAGCTCGG
>JBAZOP010000099.1 GCA_041648665.1 bacterium
ACGGTCGCCGTGTGGGTCGGTGTATCGGTTGGCGTATCGGTCGGAGTGGCCGTCGGTGTATCGGTCGGCGTGTCGGTCGGCGTAGCCGTCGGAGTATCGGTCGGCGTGTCGGTCGGCGTTTCGGTAGCCGTCGCCGTCGGGGTATCGGTACAGGGCGGGGCCCACTCGGTGAGAATGTTCTGCTGCAATGTCGGCTGAGGGCCGGGATTTCCTTTCACTTCTTCGGTGATGTCGAGAACAACAGGCGTCGTCAGGGCGTCCAGCAGGTTATTATCAACGGCGACGATGAGTGGCACGTCTTGGCCTGCCGCGCTGCCGGTGTATTCGATGTCGAATCCATCCACCAGGTCGCCGGTGATACCGACAGAATCGAATACGGTTTGCAGAATGTCGCGCAATTCCGTTTCAGTAGCGTCCCAGTCGATCGCGGTCAATGTCGTGACTGGCGTTCCTCCAGCGTACGAGAGCGCGAACTTAATATCACCGCTGGCAGGCTCCTGCAGGCCGTAGACGTTCTGAATCTCGTTCGTCGCTGGCCCGTTGTAGACAAAATTGCCGAATACCGGAGGCGTCGGCGGTGTCGAAAGATGCGGCTCACCGTTGAAGGTGATGGTGTACCCCTTATTGATATTCATATCTGCTGGGTCGGCTGGCGTAACGACAACACCCTGGCCGGAATAGTAGGCTTCAACGGCCTGCCTGACCTGCGCAGCTGTCGCGTTCCAATCGAAGGTGATCCCGCCGGTGCCTCCATCCTGGTTGACGTTCATGTATCCCCTGGACGCCGCCGGGGTAGCCTTCAAGAGCATGGAAAGCACACCGCCGCAATATGTTGGCGTTTCGGTAACTGTATCTGTCGGAGTATCCGTCGGGGTCTCGGTCGGCGTAGCCGTCGGTGTGAATGTCCGTGAATCGGTCGCCGTGTTCGTAGGGGTATTCGTCGGAGTGTTGGTCGGCGTGTCGGTCGGTGTGCTGGTCGGCGTCCAGGTCGCGGTCCCGGTCTTGGTGAACGTATTGGTGATCGTCGGCGTTTTGGTCTTTGTTGGCGTGAACGTGTTGGTGCCAGGGGTATAGGTCCAGGTGTTCGTGCGCGTGAACGTCGGTGTGATCGTGAACCGGATCACCCGGGTGCTGGTCGGTGTCCAGGTGACGGTTCCCGTCTTGGTAGGCGTCGCGGTGGCCGCGGCTTCGGAACACGACGGGAGGGCGAACACCATGAGTAGGATCGCCAGGGCGATCACTCCGCTCAAAGCCTCTGTTTTTTGGTTTTTCAGCGTTTTCATGGTATTCGCCTCCGGGTTTTGCACTACACGGCCCATCTTTTGAGCGTTCTTACCTGCCGGTGTTCGGATGTATACCCCACCAGGTGAGAGTGAAAGAACCCCTGGAAAGGGGGGTGATCCAGGGGGTCTTGAGCCTGTTGCCTACCGCTTCCTGACCCCCAGGAGCCGCAGGGCGGCGTTGACGGTCGCGCCCAGGTCGTAGGACACCATGGCGGCGCCGCCGCAGGCGATCCCTGAGAGCACCTGGCCGATGTTGTTCCCGGCGTCGAAGCCGGTCACGGTGGCCCCTGCCACGCCCAGGCCGAGCGACACCCAGGGCACCCATTTTTTCGACACCTTCGGGAAAATGCGCTTCCACGCCTCGCTGAGACCCAGGCAGACGCCGGTCAGCACAACGCCGTGCGTCGCGGGGTCGAGCTGGATGTCCAGGGGTGCCGCCGCATAGGCCATGGAGCACAGCGACAACAGGATGAAAAACAGGCTGAGTTTTCTCATGATCGAATCTCCTTTGATCTTTGTTTGGATGAACAGCGCGATCAGCTGACCGTAGACCGGGACGGCGAGCAGCACGATAGCCCCGATTAGCACGTTGAACTTGGTCTCCAGGGCCACCAGGCGGGCCACGATCTCTGTTTCGCTCATGGGTTGTAGACCGTCCGTTTCCAGGTGGTGAAGTCGGGCCAGCCGTAGGCGGCGGCCTGGTCGATGATGATGCCGCGAGCCCTGCAGAACGCTGACCGCTGCCGCGCATACTCCAGCTGCGGCGCGTTCGCCGCTACGGCTGCGTCGTATCCAGCCTTCTCGGCTGCGTCATACGCTGCCTGCTTCACGATCTCAGGAGTCTCCGCGATCCTGGAGGCGTCCAGGGCAGCCTTCGCGGCGCCTGCCACGGTTGAGGCGGCCTTCTTCGCGGCTTCCCCGGTAGCCTTCGCGGCGTCGGGAAGCAGTTTGAAAACGTCTTTCAGCAGGAAGTAGGCGCCCACCACGGCCACCACTCCCATGATCGAGAGCACAATGGTGGTGTTGGGCGTCGCCTTTCGCACCGATCCGCTGATGTCCGTTACAGGATTGCTCACTAGATTTCCCCCTCGGCAGGGCTGACAATGGTCCCTTCCCCGTCGCCACCCGACAGCATGACGCGGGCGTTCCTGAAAAGCGCATCGATCGCGCCCGACCCGATGCCGCGCCCCAGGTCGTCGGAGTTTTCCGCTGCGGCCTTGAGCATGGTGTCCTCGGCGTCCTTCTTGACCGTTCGGTAGGCCAGGTATCCAGCACCAGCGGCGATCGCCAGGACGCCGACGACGGCCACGCTGCCGATGATCAGGTTCCTGCTCATGCGAGTCCTTTCCTTTCCAGGGCTTCGGCGCTTGCCACCATGAGCCCTTCCAGCTGGTATGGGTTGTATCCGTTCTCGTTCACGGTGATCGCGGCGCACAGTTTCGGGAGGTTCTGGATCACCGAGAACTGCTGAGTGGGGCTGACGCCGAGCTGCTTGGCGAGCCGTGCCCCGTATTCACCCTTCTTCGCCCCGGGGTTGTCCGAGACCGGGGCCCACCGATCCCCGAAGGCAGCAAGCGTGTGTATCTGGTGTTTGATCTCGTAGCTGATGGCAGTCTGTGCCATGGCCCTGATCCCGTCGTTCGCGGTGGCGAAGATACAAAAGCCCTTCTCGTCGCGCCCGACCTGTCCGGACCACCCGGAACCCATGTCCCGCAGGTTCCCCGGGTTGTTGTTCCTGATGCCCCTTGGCAGCATGTTCTTCCTCGCGATCATGGCCCCGACCAGGAGGATGATCCCGACCAGGAACACCCTCACGGCGCCCACACGGGCTGCGTGTAGATGAAGTGGCCGTAAAGCTGCGCACCGGCACCGGCAAACATCGAGGCGTCCAGGTCCCAATACTCGCAGCCCAGGAGCAGCACCCAATAGATGCCGTCGGCGTTGATGGTGTCTGCTACGCCGTATTGATCCAGGACGGGCAGGAGTATCTGGCGCTCACCCTTCCACACGCGCCCGTAGAGGCTCAGCACACCGCCGGTCATTCCCTTGACCTCGATGCACATATAGACCGCCG
This sequence comes from bacterium, assembly GCA_041648665.1. Taxonomy (NCBI): domain Bacteria; species bacterium. Next base: position 3,358 of record JBAZOP010000099.1, read on the forward strand.
AGAAGGCCGGAAGGTTGGGCGTGCTGCTTCCTGCAAAGTCGCCCAGGTTGAACTGCACCGCAGCCGGTGCGGCGTTAAGGTTCTGGCCGCCGGAAATGGAGCCGTCACCCCTGCAATGCAGCAGCGTTTTGTCGCCGCCGCCGTCCAGGACGCCCTGCGGGTCGGTCGAAAGGGTCGTCATGTAGACATAATCCGGGAGCTCGGTGCTGCCGCCGGGGAAGGTATGGGGATCCTCATACCACCCGAAGCCAACGATGAGCTGGATGGTATCGGGGTTTATGTCGGACGTGATCGTGAGCGAGTTGTAGGGCTTGAGGTCGCCAGCGGTGGCGCCCTTCGTGAGCGTGTGTTCCTCACCCTCGGAGTCCACGACGGTGACGACGCCCGACGCGCCAAGGCAATAGATGAAGTCGCCTTTAAGCGCCAGGTTGATTGGAACGCCTTTGTAGCCGATGTTGATGCGCCTCATGCTTTGCCCCTCCTGGTGTACCAATACACGCCGAGCACAAGGGCCGCAACGATCCCGACGGCCACGATGGAGCGAACCCATTGCTCTGAGGCTGTGGCGGTGCTCCTGGACGCGAGCTCCTGCGCACCCTTGTGCTCTGCGGCGGCCAGGTCGAACACGCTGCGCGAGGCCGACAGGTTGCTCTCCAGGGCGTCATTCGCCAGCTGCATGGACGCCGCGAGCTCGGCGGGGTTCCCGAGCACGAAGGTGTCGGGTGCCTCGGAACCGAAAGACAGGTTCACATTCGCGTCGCCGTCGCCAGCGAAAGTCGGGTTCACGCTGTTGTCGTAGGTCTGCGTAAGGGTGGAATTGTCCTCGGAGGCTACGCCCGAGACCACCCCGGCGCCCGTGATGTCGTTAAAGGGCATGGCTACCGCCTCCTGAGAAGGATTGCCGACAGCAGCGCGATCGCCAGGACGGCGACGCCTGCGACGACAACGGGGATATGCTGCTCCAGGGGGGCGGGCTGGTTCTTGTTGATCACGACACCGCTGTGCGTCACGGTGGGCGTGACCGTAGGCGTGACCGTGGTTGTCTGAGGGCTGGCGCTGGAGGAACCGAAGCCGCTGAGGTTGCTGAGGAGATTCACGGCGTCACCCCTTCCGGGACGACACCGCCGCGATCACCGTGACCACCAGGAGAACACCACCGATCCCCACAGCCCACCACACCCACACGGGGGTGGTGGTCGCCACGGGGGGGGTCGCGGTGCTGCCCGCAGGCGGCGCCAGGTTGCTCTGATTCGCGGGGGTCGTGCCGGTGGCGGGTTTCAGGGCCGGTAGTTTCTGGACGACACCGGCAGCATCGGCCTTGAGCTGTGCGCCGATGTTCTCCAGGGCCGTTGATCCGGCGTCCTTGAGCGCGTCCACGATGTCCACAATTCCCCCCTCGGTGCTCTCGTTGGCCCTGGCCGGTCAGGCTTGGGCGAACATGTACCCCAGGCTGACCTGGTAGACGGTGATCCCCTCGGCGGCGTCGGAGGTGAAGTCCAGCTCCATGTTGGTGGCCGACGGCCCGATCAGCAGGGCCTCGTCGCCGTAGCCGTGTTCCAGGAAGTCGATCACCCACATGCCGCTCTGAGGGCTGCGCAGGTTGTCCTGGCGCTGCACCATGAGGTTCTCGTCGGACGAGCGCCGCCTGATCTCGTTGTTGTTGTACCGCATCACGAAGTCCGTGAGGTTCGCGGTGGGCGGGATCAGGATCAGGGCGTCGCACATGGAGTGGAGAAGGTCGCCGTGCTTGAGCCCGGTGTTCTTGGTGATCGTGTTGACGCCGACCAGGGCATTGAAGGTGAACTTGTCGATCACCTTCAGGAGCCCGGGGCCGCCCGGGTAGGGGTCGCACACCTGCGCACGGGGCACGATCTGGAGCGAGCCCGCGCCGGGGGTGTTGTTGATGTCGAACTCCACCTGCACGGAGGCGATCCCGCGCCCCTGCGCGTCGTAGGAGCCCGCGTTCAGGGTGCTCTCGATCGCCAAGTCCTTGGAGCTCCCCGTCGTCAGCGCCAGGGCGGTCTTGTCGAAGCTCTGGATGCCGCCACGGATGCCCAGGCGCCGCTGCGGGAGGAACAGCAGGGGCGTCGTGTAGGTGTTGTACGCCGGGGTGTTGTAGAACAGGTTGATCAGGTTCAGGTCGGTCGCGCTGAGGCGCTGGATGATCATCCCGTTCGCCATGAGCCGCAGCTCCTCGATCATGGCGACGGTCAGGCCGCCGAGCAGCTGGAAGAACAGGTCCCGGAAGTCGTACCCCGGGGGCAAGGTGGTGGAGTACGTCTGCTTCGTGGTCAGGCTGTTGGCGATGTTCGTGATGGGGTTGAACCGGACATCGGTCGGGAAGTTCCTCATGGGCTCTGCTCCTTTTTCCCTGCTTTTTTCACTTCTTTTCGTGGGTATACAAATGTACGCCCGTTTCCGGGCCGGTGGAGCCTACTGGTTGCTCACCCACTTGGCGGCGGTGGAGGCGACGGGCACGTTCCACTTGGTCAACGTCCACACCACGGCCAGGGTGATCACGACGGGGATCGCGTATTTCATCGGTGCTGCTCCTTGAGGTCGTTCTGTGCTTCGGGTGGAAACGTATCACGCGAGCCCAGGGGCGACAATGAGCGGCGGTAGACTCTTGGCTATATACTCGTCAAGTGTCCGAAGGTTGATTTTCGGCGTGTCGTGGATCATGCGCATGAGTCTGATCTGCGGCAGGGTGGGCGTCACGACGCCGCGCTCCCACCTGGACACGGTTTGAGAGCTCACGCCCATGATGTACGCTAGCTGCGCCTGTGATACACGGTGCTTGAGCCTGACGGTCACAGAGTCCATGTCACACCCACATGATGAGCTTGGCGATCAGGTAGACCAGGAGCGCCAGCACGGCGATCTCGGCCAGGGCCTTCAGGAGTGTCACCACAGCGCCCCTTTCTCGATCGAGGGCACGCCGTCGTCGTTGAACCGTAGGCAGCGGTAGTATTCGCCCTTCCGCAGCTTCGATGCGTTCTTGAGCTCTGGCTGGTTCCATTCCCGCGCCAGGTCGTCGGCGTCCTCCTGGCCGATGCTGAAACAGAACAGCTGCGTGCATTGACCGCGCACGTTCGGGTCGATCATTTTGGGGCGCTGGACCAGGAAGTAGCACGAGTGGCCGTAGTGCCTCCCCCTGGTGGCGATCGCCTTCATGGTGTCCGTGTAGTGCCCTACTGTTTCGCCGGCCTCGTCCACAAAGGCCATGCAGGAGCGAGACCCCCAAAACGTGTCAAGAAAATCGCTCTGCTTGGTGGTGATATAGTCACAAGGCCACTTCTCGAAAACGGCTGTCAGGACCAGGACGCCGATCCCGGCGTCACGGTGCTGCTTGGCGAGCCGCTTCCCTAGCGTCGTCTTGCCGCACTCGGTGACACCGGTAATCAGCGTGTGCATTACTTCCCCGGCCTCATGCACTTCCGCTCCAGGGCGTTGAGGTCATTCAATAGGGTTCGCGTCCTGGCGATCGCGTCCCTGACCTGATCCGCCAGCGGCTTCTCGGCTACCGGAGGCGCCTGCTGCGCTTGCGGATTCGCGGGCGCTGGAGGCTTGCTGTTCGTCGGATTGTTGTCCACTCTCATCACCACCTTTTTGATGAAATTAAGCATGCGCCGCCTCTGGTGCAGGAGGCGTATTGATCAGGCGATCAGTCTGCGGCGGCGTTTGCTTCGCGGCCTTCTCGCGCTCTTCCCTTTCGCGCCGCTCAGCCTCTTTGCGCACCTTCCGGCGCGCCCACCAGCCGACCAGCTTTTCCTTCCAGCTTTGAATGCGCTCCTTGGTCTTGGGACGGTTGACGCGAACGGCGATATATCCACCTGTCGAGACAGCGAGCCCGAGCCACGATGGTGTGCTCGCCCACCCGTAGTGAACGAACGTGTCACCCCACACCTGGCGCAGCCGCGCCTGCTCGTCGTTGACAAACTCCTGATCGCCAACCTTAACGACGGTCGGCGGGTCATACCACCATTCTGGCCCCATGAGCGTCGTGCATCCGAGCACGATGCTGTCGATGGTCTCTTCCCCCGATTTGCGGCACCGCGCTTCGAACGCCGCCTTGGTCTCGCGGGCCTTCGCGTCGGCCTTCTCCTGGTCCGTTGTCCTGGCGATCACCGAGCGCGGGGCCGGTTTGCGCCGTCGCGCCTTCGCCTTGTCCTTCTCGGTTTCCTCGCGGGCCTTCCGATCGCGGTCCTGCGCGTCGCGCTCAACGGCTTCGGTGTTGACGGCGGGAATGGAGTCCTGGACGTGTGCGGCGGCTGTGGAGACGGGATCGCCCTCGGCAGCGGTTGGCGTAGTGGATGCGTCGGGTGCTGTCGAGGGCGGTGTAGACGATTGCTCAGGTTGTTCGGACGGCTTCTCTTTGGCGGGGGTGATGATGCGCATGGTGCCTCTGAGTGACAGGGCGCGGCCCAGGAGGGCCTTGACCACCGAAGCCGCGCCGATCTGCCTGACCGCTGCCACGGGTGCCGACCCGTTTCAGCGTCTACCTTCCGGTAGTGTGAACAAGTGTATACCATGCTCCTGGTTGAGTCAAACGAAATTGTATTGACACCAAGACAATTCCGAGGTAATTATTACATGCCCTTTTTCGTTGATATTGATACAATTTCCAACGAAAGGGGGTGATACCAATGCCGACGATTACAATCCACCGTCGGCTGACAGCAAACGGTTCTTACCCTGTGCTCACGCTGCCGAAATACATTGTCAAAGCTCTTGGATGGGAACCTAAGAAAACTGAACTGCTGATCAGCCTGACAGAAGAGGGCCTGAATGTCAGACGATACGAGGAACCAATTACACCTGGAGGGGAAACAGAGCAAAAAAGGCCTTAAAACTATAATTATACGAGATTCCGCAGCGATCAGGGAAGTACCGAAAGAGCCCACCGAATCAGCCCCGCAGCCACTCATCGAAGCCCTACTAAGCCACCAGCAGCTACTCGATCTCCAGCACTTCGGCATGCTCATGCTCATCTGGTCACTTCGCGCCTATATGCCTTGCAAAGTCTCGGAAATACAGCGTCAGGCTCATGTCGGGCGCAAGCTGTTCTGGCACCTGGTCGATGATCTTGAAAAAGCTGGTCTTATCCACGTTCACTACAACCGTTTTTCCCCAATCTTTCATGCTTTCATAACCCCGGCCTTAAAGGCCCAGGTTGAGTCAACCCCGGCCTTAAAGGCCCATGTTGCCAACCCCGGCCTTTTGGGCCGGGGTTCCTCAACCCCGGCCTTAGAGGCCGGGGTTATCGAAGCAAATGAAAGCCTGATAAATCGCGATTTAGCCACCAACCCCGGCCTTTTGGGCCGGGGTTCCCCCTCTGTTGTTGTTGTTGGTAGTAAGACAGCGCATGCAACAACAACACAGCCGCCAACACCGGCCTCTGAGGCCCATGTTGACCTGGACGTGAACTCAATGGTCGGCTCAGCGATCCGTGACATTCAGCGCGTCGCACCGCATATCCACACAGGAATGCTCAAACCACACGCCCGCGACGCCGTTCAGGCGTGTCACGGCGATCTTGCGGCGGCCTCAGAGCGTATCCGCAGGGCGATCTGGTACACGGTGGATATGTACCACGCTTCAAACGGGCGTATCCGTTCCATCCTCGGGCTACTGCGGCAGGCAGTACGCGACGGGCTCACTTCGCTATCCCCTGCCGAAAAGCAGGCGCGTGAACGCGAGAAGTCCATGCCTAAATTGGCACCGGAGCCGGAGCCGATCGACAGGACAACAGCGCCACTCGATGAGCTGTTGCAGTACGTCAAAAACGTGATCGGCTACGCCGACGCCGAAAGCGCGATTGAGGGGTTGTCCAGCTTGTACGCGGGGCACCCGCAGCTGGATGAAGTAGTCGCAGAGACCAGGAGGGCCTATGAGCCGAAAATTGGAGGTCTTGCAGCCGCAACGGTCTGATCCGTTTGTCGAGCTCAAACGGGTTTTAGTGGAAGGTGAGCTCGGGATGCCGTTCGTGATCGAGCCTGGGGGTGGTCAGCTCTGCGTTGATCTGACTCCACCTGGAACGACGCGAGAGATGGGATACCTGATCCTCCGATGCGACGGCACCTGGAGGTTCATGGAAGGCCAGGAGGGCCAGTAATGGAAAAGACGATGTACCGCCCAATAAACAGCAGAGACCCGCGAAAGCCTCTGATCGTGTCTGAACTTAAGAGGCTGAACCGGGCTTTCAAAGTCACCAGCGTGCACCAGGTTGCCGAGAATGAATACATCGGGACTGTGTTCGTGTACCTGGACAACAACCTGCCTTGCCGTGCGCGTCGCACGATGTCAAAAGAGGCCACGGTTAGGCTGAGTCACGACGATCTGGCGGCTGGTCTACAGGACCAGGCTAAGGAGCCTTGTAACTGCGACGCATGCCGCCACGGGGATGGTCATTGATGGCCGCGCAGCTGGAGCTCCCGGCGCCGCCTCCGACCAGGTTCACAGAGCGGTCGCAATGCGCGGTGGTGTTTGATCACCTGTCGCGTGGTCTCACGCTGTCGCAGTACGAGGCCACCGTCACCTACGGGATCACCAACCTGTCGCAGCGAGTCAAGGAGCTGCGCCAGGAGGGGCACCGGATCAATTGTGAGTGGACCAGGAGCGAGACAGGAAAGCGGTACGGTCGGTACAGGTTGGTGGCGGCGTGATCTGGCGTTTGGTTCGCGCCGCCTACTTTTGGGCGCTCTGCGTCCGGGGTCTCCGCATGAGGCCGCTATTCCGTCGCCCCGATCTGCTCCTGGTCGGGCGCGACGTGTTCGGAAGGAATTGAAACGCCTGGGGTTCGTGCTGGTGTCACCTTCGGGTGCAGCCACCTGCGAAAGCTGCCCGCCGTCTTGGCCCGAGCGGCTTTGAAACTGTTGGCGACGAATAACAGGGCAGTTATCGGGCCTCCATTTTGTTCGTGAATGTTTATATATCCCGTCAAGTCACCAGCTGGATCACCCGGCCGGCAGACTGAATACCTAAATTATCGAGTCACGGTTATTTTGACCAAAAATCGTGCATTAGGATGCCCGTCATTTGAATGATCTCGATGGTGTCAGCTATCACTACACCCGGTAATTTACTCTGCCGCCGTGTTGGTGGCGATCGCACGGAGCAGCAGCACCTTCTCCATTTCCCTGGTAGCTACAGCTGGAGGCTCGTTGATCATCACACAGTCGCAGTTAGGCGTGCGCGTGAACGTAGGTGTGTCGGTCGGCGTCGGAGTCACGGTCGCCGTGTGGGTCGGTGTATCGGTTGGCGTATCGGTCGGAGTGGCCGTCGGTGTATCGGTCGGCGTGTCGGTCGGCGTAGCCGTCGGAGTATCGGTCGGCGTGTCGGTCGGCGTTT
>JBAZOP010000100.1 GCA_041648665.1 bacterium
CGCATTCCCTGATCCTGGGCCTCAGCCTCTCGTGCATGTGCGCGGAGGCCTCGGCGCGGAAGAGCTGCATGCCGCCTACGCCCAGCATCGGGAGTATCGCGACTGCGAGCACGATGATGCCCATGCCGCCCAGCCAGTGTGTGAAGCTGCGCCAGAAGAGCAGACCGTGGGTCAACTTCTCCACCGGGACGGATGCACCCAGTATAGATGCGCCCGTGGTCGTGAAGCCGGAGACGGACTCGAAGAAGCAGTTGACGAAGTTCTCCAGGTTCATAGGTCCCAAGGTCTTTGCAAGAAACAACGGCAGCGACCCGAAGAGGCATACGATGAGCCATGTGAACGTGGTGATCATCATGCCTTCCCTGCGGCTTATCTCCTCCTCGTGCGTCTTGAAGGCGAGCGAAGCCAGTCCGGCTAAAGCGACGGTGATCGCCATGGACCAGGCGATCGGCGCCGCGTCCCCTTCCTGGTAGTAGAGGGAGACGCACAGGGGCACCAGCATGGAGAGCCCGACGAAGAATGTGACGTGGGAAGCAATTCCCAACACTATCCTGATGCGCATATGCGACCGACTATAATCAAATGCCGAACAAAAGAAAACCCCCGACCCTTTCGGGGTCGGGGGCCCTTATTTCAGCCTTATTTCGAAGTTAGCCGGCCTTCTGCACGTTGGTGGCCTGGAGGCCCTTGGGGCCTTGCACTACCTCGTACTCGACTTTTTCGCCTTCCTTGATGCTTTTGAATCCCTCTCCCACGATAGCGGAGAAGTGTACGAACACGTCCTCGCCGCCGTCATCGGGCGAAATGAAACCGAAACCCTTTGCATCGTTGAACCACTTCACTGTTCCCTTTGCCATACTGTTCCTTCCTTTCATTCCAGCTCAGCAGCAGCAAAAACGGCCGTGAATCTTTTCGTAAAATTGCGGCCTGCGTACCATTACGTTGCGTGCTGCCAAAGCCGGCTGATCAATAAACTTGGGTGTATCTCTATGTTAACCCTGACTTTTTGGCAACTGTTATTTCGCTGAAGCCAGGGCCCCGCCAAAACGGGCTGTCCTAACCTTTTCCGTGGTCCCGCTGAGGCCCTCGGAACTCAAAGCGTTCTCGACCTTTTTCAGCCTCTGGTCGGGGGCGGGGTGCGAGGAAAAGGGTCCTGAACCCGAGCCCAGGCCCTTGGCTATCTCCGCCTTGATGAAGTCGGCCATGGCCCCCGGGTTGTAGCCGGCGTTCATCGCAAAGCGCATGCCGTACACGTCGGCGTCGTCCTCATCCTTTTTGCTGTAGCCGTTCTGGATGACGGTCTTGGCCACGTCGGTCACGACGCTCTGGAACTCGCCGACCAGCTCGCTCACCTCGGAGGGCGTGTAGTGTTTGCCGACCTCGCCTGCCGCGTAGAAGCCGAACTTGGTCCAGCGCGACTTCTTTATCGCCTTGATGCCGTCGCGGTCAGCCACGTGCCTGATCTCGTGGCCGAGGATGTTGGCCAGCTCGTCCTCGTTCTCCACCAGCTTGAGAAGCCCCCTGGTCACCAGGATCATGCCGCCCGGGCACGCGAACGCGTTGACCTCGTCCGTGTTCAGGGCCGCGAAATGATAGCCGCCGTAGGTGACCGGTCTGTCGGAGTGATATGCCACCGCAAGCCCAACCTTGTTGAGATAGGCGTTCACCGCAGGGTTGTTGTAGAGGGGATATTTTTCGAAGATCATGGCTGCGACCGCGCGGCCGATGTAGTGCTCCTCGGACGGGGTGATGTCCTTTGCGGCCTCGGCCATCTGCTGGACCCCTCCGAAGACGCTCCCTGCTATGGAGCCCCAGTCCTGCGCCCTGGCCTGGATGGAGACCAAAGCAATGATCGTCAAAGCCGTTATCGCAATTATTTTTTTCATAAGTGTCTCCTTCCGCCGGCCATTATTTATTCAACTTCCCCTGTGTAATGAAACTGGACAGCTCGCCCTCGGAGATGCGGATCGCCTCGACCCTGTCCACCTGGCCGTAGGCCTGGGCCAGCGATGCGCTGGAGCTCTTGTACTGCCCCTCCACCGCCGGGTTGAAGCCCTTGCCCGCGAGCGCGGTCTCGTCGTGCGTCACGCCCTTGGCGGCGTATCTCTCGCCGGACTCGACGCTGCCCGTGTTCTTGCCTGTCGCGTTTTTGGGGATAAAGCCTGCGGGGCTGGATATCCTGTACCAGTTGCCGTCCTCGGATTGTACGCTGACCGGCGCGCCGTATCCCAGCGTCCCCACGGAGGAGGCGAGGTAGTTCGGCGCGGACTTCACCTGGACCTCGCGCACTTGGATCTTGAGCGATTTCTTTGACCCCCCGCTCTTCGCTGCGCCTGCCTCAGCGCCGGCGAGCGCGAGGCACAGTGTTGCGAGAGCGGTCAGAATCAGGAGCTTTCTCATGTGACGCCTCCTATCTATTTTTCATGGAAGTTGATCACGCCGTCGAAATCATGGGCAGGCGGCGACTTCGCGAACCTATCGCATATCGCGATATAGTATGCAACGACCGGATCGCCCGCTGCATCGAGCCGCGCGAATGCCTTGCCTGCGCCTGAGAAATCCGCGGCCATGAAGAGTTGCATCGCCTCTGAAAACTCGGCGCAGGATCGGGCCTTTTCAGCGCTGAGGCCGCCCTTTGGCGATAGCGGTTCGTATAACTGAATCGGCTGGCTGCGGCCCTTCACCCGCGCCTTGCCGATCATTCTGGCCTCGATCTTCTCCCTCGCCTCTTCGTACGTGGTCTGGCTGATGATGATCCTCGTGCCGAAGCGTTTGTTCAGCCCCTCCAGGCGGCTCGCGAGGTTCACGGAGTCGCCGATCGCGGTGTAGTTGAAGCGAAGTTCGGAGCCGATGTTGCCTATCACCGCCTTCCCTGTGTGGATGCCTATCCTCGTCTTGAACTGCGGGAATGAGGCCAGCGATTCCTGTATCTCCAGCGCCGCGAGGGTGGCCTGCGCAGCGTGGTCCTCGATTGCCAGCGGCGCGCCCCAGAACGCCATGACCGCATCCCCGATGTATTTGTCCAGCGTGCCTTCGCGCGAGGTGACTATCTCGGTCATGGAGGTTAGATAGCTGCACAGCTGCGAGACGAGTTCCGTCGGGGCGAGCTTCTCGGAGATGGTCGTGAAGTCCGCGATGTCCGAGAAAAAGATGCTCACCTCCTGCTCTGCGCCGCCCATCTTCACGGATTCCGGATCCTTTGCTATCTCGCTCACAACGGCAGGCGAGAGGTACTGGCCGAAGGCCTTCTTGATCGCGTGTTTCTTTCTGCCCTCTGTCAGGTAGTTTCTGAGCACCATGGAGAATGCCGCGAGCGCCATCGCGCCGACGGGCGCCGCTACCGGGAGCCAGGCGCCCCATCTGAACAGGACGAATGCGGCCGCGATGTAGGCGCCCGCAAGCCCCGCGATCCAGGGCACGATGTGGTTGAGCCTGCGCATCTGCGCGAGCCCCAGCGACGTGGCGAGCGCGAGCGCGAAGATGAGCAGGACCTTCGGGATCGTAGCCAGCGGTTTTATGAAATCGCGTCTCAGCAGCGAATCGATGATCGTGGCCTGGATCTCGGGGCCCGGGTAGACGCGGGCGAGCGGTGTGGGTTTGAGGTCGTAGAGCCCGGGCGCGGCCACGCCCACGATCACGACGCGATCCTTGAAAACTGCGGGATCGAGGTCAGGCGTAAGCCCGTCCTTGATCTGCTGGCTCGAGAGCAGGACCTTTGCCAGGGGATAGGTGGGATAGCTGTCCACGCCGCCGATGTAGTTGATCATCATGTTCCCGTTCGCGTCGAGCGGGATGCGCTGTCCGTCGATCGTAAGCTCCGTGCGGGATGGCCAGTCTACTTCGCGGAAGTTTCCCACCGCGGCCGCCACCTCGAACGCTATCTCAGGCAGGATGAGATCGCCCATGCGCATGGCCGGCGGTAAGCGGCGGAAGATGCCGTCGTCGTCCGGCGGCGTCTGCGCGTTGCCGAAGCCCGCGGCGTTCTTGGCGATCGCAGGGACTGGAAGCGACTTGAGGGAGCGCGCTTCAGGGAGGAAATCCGGCGGCCTGCCGCCGAACGGAACGCGAGAACGGCTGATCACCTCGGAGTCGACAGGGGCTGGCTCTCCCTCGTTGCTGCTGGCAAAGAAGACAAAGTAGGATGGAGGGCCGTCTGCGATCCCGCGGGCAAAGGCCTCGTCATCCGCCACGCCGTATGAGGAGTCCTCGGAGAAGAAAAGGTCGAAGAGCACGGCCTTGGCCCCCCCGCGCCTTGCGAATGCGAGCGCGCCTGCGTAGAGCTCCCGCGGCCAGGGCCACGATATGCCCATCTCCTGCATCGTGCGCAGCGACGGCTCGTCCACGTAGAGGAGCGCCACGTTCTCGCCCGAGCCCGTCTCGGCGCTGCGGGTTGCCCTCATCCGCCAGTCGTAGGACTTGTGCTCAAGCGAGGAGAGGAGGCCCATGCCTTGCAGGAGGATGAAGATCGCAGCGGCCGCGATGCCGATGGCCGTGCCCCATGCTGCGCTCGCGATTTTCATGTCCTCTCCTTTATGCGCGCGGCCAGCCCCTCGATCATGCCCGCGTCGCGCTCCGTGAGGCCTGCGCGGCCGAATATCCTCTCCAGCCGCTCCTTGATGCGCGTGCGCAGCTGCAAGGGCCCCTCGTCATCGTAGCCTAAGGCGGACAGCGCCTCGTGGGCTTCGGCTATCAGCGCGGATATGCGTTCCCTGGGCACGAAGCTCTCCTGCATCCTGGGATCAGGCGCAGGGGTTGGAATTATGCGGCTTATTTCGTAACAGGCGATGAGCACGGACTGGGCGAGGTTGAGAGAGGGGAGGTCAGGGGAGGAGGGGATCTCGACCGTGGCGTCGCAGCGCTCCAGGTGTTCGTTTGCGAGCCCAGACTCCTCGGGGCCAAAGACGAGCGCTGCCCCTCCGTCCGAGGAGCGCGCGGCCAGCACAGGCGCTGCCTCGGCCACGGACATCCTCCTCCTGCGCACCTTGCCGAACCTGCGCGTGAATGCTGCTGAGAACGCGATGTCCATGAGCGCCGCGTCCAGCGTGGGGAATATCTTCGCTGACTCGAGCAGATCGCGGGCGTCGACCGCCCAGCACCGCGCTTCATCAGAGAGGTGATCGCAGGGACTCACGAGCCGAAGCTCCGAGATCCCGAAGTTCTTCATCGCCCGTGCCGCGGCCCCTATGTTCGCCGGCCCCTGAGGGGATACGAGCACTATGGCGAGTTTCTGCTCCACGACGGCGTGGATACCTGTGGAACGACACCATGTCAACTGATCGCGGACCGACCTGAAGCTGTCTTCCGCAGCGGTCGCGTTTTTTGCGACCGACCGGAAGCAGCTTCAGCAGCGGTCCGCCATCGAGAGGCGTGCACAGGCTACGGAGCTCTCCCCCTGCTGCTGCGGCAGTTCGCTCGCTACTCGTCGGCAAAAGCCCGCTGGCATCATGCGGTTTGGATGTCTTCCTCGCGTCAGCCTCCAAACCGCGATGCCAGTCGATCTTTTGCTCTCCTCATACGCTCGTCTCCTAAACGCCGCTTAATGCAGCCGGGGGCAGAGCTCCGTAGCCTGCAGCACGCAATCAAGTTTGTCTGGATGTCGGCGTTCAGTCGAAAATGACCGTCAGGAGGAGGGAGAGGAGCGACGGATTTGAAGGCGAGGCGCTGCCGGTGCTGCCCACTGTGTCGCAGAGGCAGGAGAGTGAGGGATTGAGTTCCAGGGCCCGTTGGCGATCTTTGATCGCCTCTTTGTATTTCCCGAGTTTTCGCTCTGTGTTTGCGCGATTGTAATAGGCTTCGGCAAAATTAGGATCGAGTTTTAATGCCTTTTCAAAGTCTGCGAGTGCCTCCTTATAACGCTTGAGTCTGAATTTTGCATCTCCGCGATTGTTGTAATCTATGGCGGAATTCGGGTTGAGTTCGATCGCTTTGTCGTTGTCCTTTAAAGCATCTTCATACATCCCGCGGTCACTTTTTACGGCTGCTCGATTGGAATAGAATAAAGACAGGATGTCGTCCGGTTTCATGTTTTGCATATAGACGCCTTGATCGAGTGCATCTTGGGAAATATTGTATACTACGGAATATACTGGATCATCGACGCTTAAACCTCCGTCCATATTGTATCGGTCTTCTTTGCCATCATCCCACCTGACAAAGATGTGATCTGGAGCTGGGACTAAAAATACCGGCCAGTTTAACTCGTGGGCTATTGCAAGCGCCACAAAACTAGATGTGTCGCAGTCAAGGACGTTTCTATTTATGTTGTTGATAAAACCGCTGTCACTCTGGTTCTTGAATTCAATTCCGACTCGTTCCATCCCCCCGTAAGGGAGTATCAGTTTTTTCTTAGGGAGTTCTTCACTCGCAAGGTATTCCTGTACAATGTGAAGAATCTCTTCTGCTTTTCCATATGCTTTTTTCACATCCTCCGGGGATACGAGTTCGGATTCGATGGAGATCAGATCATGTATGGGGTTGTCGGGTTTAAATGCGGTGCCTGCGGAGTAGTAGGTCTTGAAGTGGCCGCCCAGTTTTTCGAGCGCGGCCTTGTTGTCGCCCGTGAACTTCTGCCACTCGGCTGAGTCGACCTCGCCGTCGCTGTTCTGATCGGTCCTCTCCGACCCCTCGATCTTGCCGTTTCGATCAAGGTCTGCACCCCGGGTCAGGTCCAGGTCTTCGAAGTGTCGGGATAGTTCTGTCTCTATCCAGTGAACTGGTCGCATTGGTCTTCCGACCCCCTTGGTATTATCGGCAGGAATCTGCAAAAGTTTCCCATATTTATGTCGTCGCGAGCAGCTCTGGTAGGGTAATAAAATATTATATGGTATTATAATTTATAATAATATATAATAATATTATGAAGACTTGGCTTACAGTGAAGCAGGTGGCGGAGTACCTACAATTGAGCACCATGATGGTCTACAAGCTCGCCCAGAAGGGTGAGATCCCGGCCGCCAAGATAGGCAGCGCGTGGCGGTTCGATCGCGACGAGATCGACGCGTGGCTATCACCCCGAGGTGAAGGGCGCGCGCCCGATTCAACGAGGGAGATCCCCGGGAAAATACGCGATGTCGTGGATCGATATCTCAAAAACTTGCGCGAGGCGTTCGGCGCGCGTTTCTCTCGTCTCCTGGTCTTCGGCTCCTGGGCACGGGGGCGCGGCGGCCCTGATTCTGACATCGACTGCCTTGTGCTGCTTACTAAAACAGGTGACCGGGATAAGGATTTCGACGCGGCTGTGGGTGCTGCTTACTCTGCCGGCTTCGATCACGAACCAACATTCGTGATTGCTCCTCTTGTAATGACGGAACACGAGTTTTCGAAAGGATCGAGTCCTCTCATCATGAACATACGGCGCGAGGGTTTGGAGGTGTTCAATTTGAAATAGTCCGCGCGTGAATTCGTTGAGTTTGCCCAAGGCCTGATCAAGAATTTGCATTGATGGCACTCAGTCGAAAATGACCGTCAGGATGAGCGAGAGGAGCGACGGGTCGGAAGGCGAGCTGTTGCCGGGTTGGCCTACTGTGTTGCAGAGGCAGGAATATGGCTTGCTCGTCTCGTGGGTTTGCTCGGAAGTATTCTCGAAGAGTTTGGCGCGCGACGCCTCGTTGGCACTGAAGGCCTTGATGGACTTCAAGTAATCCTTTGCGGCCTCATCACGCATTCCCAGCGCCTCCTTTATGTCCGCACGGTCTATGTAGCTGTCCGCATCATTCGGGTTGAGCGCCAGGGCCGTGTTCAGGTCCGCAATCGCCTCCTCATGCCGCCCTAAATCCTTATATGTAGATCCGCGACTCGAGAAAGCTATGGCGTATCTTTTGTTGAAGCGGATGGACTCGTCAAAATCAGCGATAGCATCCAGGATCCTCCCGGAATCCTTCTTTGCCATTCCGCGATTCTGATAGAACAACGAGAGGAGATCGTCATATCCCAGATTTCTCAGGAAGACGCCGTCCGCCTTCGACTGCGGATCGATGTTCAGATATGCAGTGACGAATTCATCGGAATACGATTCGCCGTAATCCATATTGAATCTCTCCCCCACGCCGTCGTCCCAGCGCAGGAAGAAATGCTGTGGACCGGACACTCCAAATACCGGCCAGCCGAGTTCGTGGGCCACGGCGAGGACTATGAGGCCTGAGGTGTCGCAGTCGAGCCCGCCCTTCGCAATGCTCCTGGCCAGGCCGTCGCCGCTCTGGTCATCCAGATTTAGGCCTGACTCGACGATGAGCTTGTAGACCAACTTCATCTTCTCTTTTGGGGCAAGGCTGGCCTCCGAGAGGCGCTCAACAACTCTGTTCTTGATCCACGCCACCTTCTCGTAGGCGTTCTCAATTTCATTCGTGGCTGTGAGTTCGGATTCGATCGAGAGCAGGTCATGTATCGGATTGTCGGGTTTGAATGCGGTGCCTGCGGAGTAATAGGTCTTGAACTGTCCGCCCAGTATTTCGAGCGCGGCCCTGTTGTCAGTTGTGAACTTCTGCCACTCTGTTGAGTCTACGTTACCGTCGTCGTTGAGATCAGTCCTCTCCGAGCCCTCGATCTTCCCGTTCTGATCGAGGTCCGCGCCCTTGGTCAGATCCAAGTCTTCATAGTGCCGGGCGAGTTCGGTCTGTATCCAGTGTGCTGGTCGCATTGGATTTCCTTGGTATTTAGAGTCTTATCGTCAGGAACCTGCAAAAGTTGCCCGGAGAAAGCACCTCTCCAAGATATCTTAAATACTCAGGGTTATCAATATGTTATAAGGTTTTTGGCGCTTACTCGAAGATGACCGTCAAAAGGAGCGAGAGGAGCGATGGATCGGAAGCCGAGCTGTTGCCGGCTTGGCCTACTGCATTGCAGAGGCAGGAGGGTGAAGACTTGAGTTTTAAAACCCTCTCACGATCTCTGATCGCCTCTTTGTCTCTCCCGAGTCTCTGTTCTGCGATTGCGCGATTATGATAGGCGATGGCATAATGTCGATCGAGTTTTATGGCCTTGTCATAATCATCGATCGCTTCCTCGTATCTCCCGAGCTCGCCTTTTGCGTTTCCGCGATTCATATAGGCCTTGGCATAATTTGGATTGAGATCTATGGCTGTGTCGTAATCATCGATTGCCTCTTCATATATCTTGAAATCGAGTTTTGCGTTTCCGCGATTGTAATAGGCTTCGGGATCATTTGGATCGAGCTCTATGGCTGTGTCGTAATCCCTGATCGCCTCTTCATATCTCTTGAGGTCAAGTTCTGCGTTTCCGCGATTGTCATAAGCTGCGGCATTATTTGGGTCGAGCTCTATGGCCGTGTTGTAATCGGTAATCGATTCCTCATGTCGGCCTAGGATGTCTTTTGCGCTTCCACGATTAGAATAGAATATCGATAGAACACTGTCGTATCCCAGATTTTTCATGTGGACGCCCTGATCTATGGCGTGCTGAGAAATATTGTATTTTCTTAAGTAGTATTCATCGGCATTTGTTCTGCCGCCGTCCATGTTGAACCTTTTCTCATCATCATCATCCCAACGGACAAAGATGTGACCCGGAGTCGAAACCAAATAGACCGGCCAGCTCAGTTCATGGGCAACTGCAAGCGTCACAAAAGAGGAAGTGTCGCAGTCGAGGGCGCTCCTGCTTATGTTGTTGATAAAACCGACGTTGATACCCTGTTCCTTTAATTCGATCCCGATCCGTTTCATTGAATCATAGACGAGTCGTAATATCTTTTCTGGTTTGAGTTTTGCACCTGCAAGGCGTTCCCTCGCGATGTCGAGAATCTCTTTCACCTTCTCGTATGCCTTATTCACCTCTTCCGGAGATGCGAGCTCAGATTCGATAGAGAGCAGATCGTGTATCGGGTTGTCCGGTTTGAAGGCGCTGCCGGCGGAATAGTAGGTCTTGAAGTGGCCGCCCAATGTTTGGAGCGCTGCCTTGTTGTCGCCCACGAACTTCTGCCACTCGGCCGAGTCGACGTTGCCATCGCCGTTGAGATCAGTCCTCTCCGAGCCTTCGATCGTTCCATTCCGATCGAGGTCCGCACCCCGGGTTAGATCCAGGTTTTTATAGTGTCGGGATAGTTCTCTCTCTATCCAGTGAACTGGTCGCATTGGTCTTTCGACCCCTTAGATATTATCGTTAGAAATCTGTAAAAGTTTCCCGATAATTACCAGTAACTATCAGCTTGTTTCTGGTAGTTTATTTACCGCTATAACAGTAAATTATGATGAATATCTTTCTTTATGCACAGAAATTACCTTAAAACACAAATAATTACTGTTATAGCAGTTAAAATAGTTGATTAAGATCAATAAGTGGGTTATTCTTGAGTTAGATCGTTAAATATTACTGTT
>JBAZOP010000101.1 GCA_041648665.1 bacterium
TTGTCCGGGAGCAGGATTTTTTTTCTGTTCTTGGAGACCCTGCGCGCCATGAGTGCGGCGTCGGCTCCTGCTGTGGCGCCGCTGTAGTGGGAGGCGTTGGAGACGTCCATGCGGAAGAGCCTGCATATCAGCGACTGGTACTCGAACATCGCCTGGAGCGTGCCCTGACCCACCTCGGGCTGATACGGTGTGTATGGGGTCGTGAACTCGGAGCGCGACGCCAGCTCCGAGACCGCTGCCGGCACGTAGTGCCGGTATGCGCCGCCGCCGAGAAAGGAGGCGCTGCAGGAGAGCGTCCGGTTCGTCATCGCGATGTTGTTGAGCTCAAGCCAGAGGTCCTGCTCGGCCATGCCTTCGGGGATATTGAGCTCCGCATCGCAGCGCAGGGCTTTGGGTATGTTGGAGAAGAGTCCGTCCATCTCCTTCGCACCTGTGGCCGCCAGCATCTTCGCGATCTCTTCGTTTGTATGTGGAAGGTATCTCATCGAGGGCTATGCCGTTTCTTCCGCTACGAAGTCGGCGTATTGCTTCTGGTCCATGAGCTGGTCGAGCTCGGCTTTATTCTCGATCTCCACTTTGATCATCCAACCCTCGCCGTAGCAGTCCTCGTTGATCGTCTCCGGGCTTTCGGTGAGCACGGTGTTGACCTCGCTCACGCGGCCGGAGATCGGGGCGTAGCAGTCGGAGACCGCCTTGACCGACTCGACCACGCCGAAGGTGTCGTCCTTCTTCACCTGCTCGCCTTCCTCAGGGAGCTCGACGTAGACGATGTCGCCCATGTTGGTCTGCGCGTGATCGGTGATGCCGATGGTCGCGCTCTTTCCTTCGATTTTGACCCACTCGTGTTCCTTGGTGTACTTGAGATCGTCGGGCATGTTCATTGTTCATCCCCCTTGTCAGATATTTTCTCTCAGGCCTTCTTGTGCGAAGGCTTGTAAAACGGTGTTTTTACGACAGTTGCTTTCCTCGCGCGGCCTCGAATGTCAATAAAAATGTCGGTGCCCTCGGCCGCGAGCTCCGACGGGACATAGCCGATGCCGATTGCGTACTCGAGAGACGGCGACATTGTGCCGCTGGTCACGCAACCCACGTCGCGGGAGCCCGCGACGATCCGGTAACCTTGTCTCGGGATCCCGGCGTCTATCATCTCGAAGCCGACGAGTTTCCTGTGCAGCCCGCGCGCCTTGATCTCGACGAGAGCCTTCTTCCCCACGAAATCGTCGGGGGTGTCGAGCTTGACCACCCAGCCCAGCCCGGCCTCGATGGGGTTGGTCTCGTCGGTGATCTCGTGACCGTAGAGGCTGTACTTCATCTCCAGACGCAGTGTGTCGCGTGCTCCCAGCCCCGCTGGTTTGAGACCCTTGGGTTTTCCTTTTTCGATCAGGGCCTGCCATACGCCGGGTGCGTCCGCCGGAGAGGTGAAGATCTCGAAGCCGTCCTCGCCGGTGTACCCGGTCCTGGCTATGATCGCCTTTGCCCCGGCGACCTTGCCTTCGGTGAAACAGTAGGTCTTCACGGAGGCCAGCTCCGCCTCCGCTATCGGTGAGAGGATCTCCGCTGCCAGCGGCCCCTGGAGCGCGATCAGCGCGTATTTGTCGCTCACGTTCCGCAGCGAGGCCTTGCCCTTTGCGTGGGACTCGAACCAGGCGAAGTCCTTTGCCACGTTCGACGCGTTGACCACTATGATGTATCGCTCAGGGTTGAAGCGGTAGATGATGATGTCGTCCACGACCGTGCCGCGTTCGTTGCAGACCACCGAGTACTGCGCCTGGCCGTCGACGAGTTTTTTCACGTCGTTGGTGGTGAGGTGCTGTATGCAATCCGTGGCGTCGGGGCCCGTGACCTCGACCTGGCCCATGTGCGAGACGTCGAAGAGCCCGGCCGCCGTGCGCACGGCTTTGTGCTCGTCGATCACGCCGGTGTACTGCACCGGCATGAGCCATCCCGCGAAGTCCACGATCTTTGCGCCCAGCCTCGCGTGTTCGTCGTACAGCGGTGTCTTGCGCGTCATTGAAATCCTCCTATCGAGCTGTGGAACGACCGGCCGCCTCCACTGTATTCTTCAAGAGCATTGCTATGGTCATCGGGCCCACGCCGCCCGGAACCGGGGTGATCGCCGAGGCGCGTTCCCTGGCCCCTTTGAAATCCACGTCGCCCGCGAGCTTGCCGTCCGGGAGCCTGTTGATCCCCACGTCTATCACCACGGCGCCGGGTTTTATCCAGGGGCCCTTGACGAACCCGGGTCTTCCTATCGCGGCGACCAGGATGTCGGCGCTGCCGACCTCGCCCGCCAGGTCCGCGGTCTTCGAATGGCATACGGTGACGGTCGCGTTCCTCTTGATGAGCATGGCGGCGACCGGCTTTCCCACGATGTTGCTGCGGCCCAGCACGACCGCGTTCGCGCCTTCGATCTTTTTGCCCGTGGATTCTATGAGCGCGATTATCCCCGCGGGAGTGCAGGGGGCGAAGCAGGGCTCGCCCAGCGCAAGGAGCCCCACGTTCACCGGATGAAATCCGTCCACGTCCTTTGCGGGGTCGATCGCGAGCAGGACCTTCTTCTCGTCGATATGTTTGGGGAGGGGCAGTTGGACCAGTATCCCGTGCACCGCGTTGTCTGCGTTGAGCCTGGCGATCAGCCCGAGCAGCGTCTTCTCGGAGGCGTCGCCGGCCAGATCGTGCGCAAAGGATTCGATGCCGGCCTCTGCGCAGGCCTTGCGTTTCATCTTCACGTAGACCTGGGAGGCCGGATCAGAGCCCACGAGCACGACCGCGAGGCCGGGTTTCACTCCCCTGGAGGCCAAGTGCAAAGCCTGCTGGGCGAGCTCGGCCCTGATGGAGAGCGCCATGGCTTTTCCGTCGATTATGGATGCGGGCATCGATGCCTCCCGAAGATCAAGGGAGGCTTGGACTAAGCCCTTGGAGGGCAAAAGTCAATCCTTGAGCGCGGTCGAAGGGTCAACTGGTCACTCGGTTGCGGCCGTTTTTCTTGGATTGGTACATGCGGGCGTCGGATTGAGCGAGGAGCTCTTGTGGCTTGTCCATGTTGCCGGCCGCGAGCGTTGCGACGCCGATGCTTATCGTGACCGGGATACGCTTTTTCTCGAAGGCGAACGGCTTTGCCTCCACGAGCCTCCGCACCCGCTCGGCTATGATCGCGGCGCCCTTGATGTCGGTGCCGCGCATGATCACCACGAACTCCTCGCCCCCGTAGCGGGCCAGTATGTCCTCGCCGCGGAGCGCGTTCTGGATACGATTGGCCACTCCCTGGAGGATGTAATCCCCGGCCATGTGTCCGTGGGTATCGTTGACCTTCTTGAAGAAGTCGATGTCTATCATGAGGAGCGAGAGCTGTATGCCCTTGCGTTTGGCGAAGCTGAACTCCTCCGCGAGCCTCTTCTCGAAGACGTGTTTGTTGTAGATGCCGGTGACGGCGTCGTAGTTCGCCATCTGGTGCATCTCCTTGAGCAGGATCTGCTCCGCCTCGCTCCCGAGGGCGAACTTGAAGATGGTGTCGCTGGAGATGTGGACTTGGTCGCCGTTTGCGAGCACACGATTCTTGACGCGCTCCCCGTTGACGAAGGTGCCGTTGGTGGAGCCCAGGTCCTCTATGATCGCCTGGTCCCCTACGACGCTGATCTTGATGTGATGGCGCGAGATGCGGGAGTCGTCGATCGAGATGTCGCATTCTTCCGCGCGGCCGATGATGGTCTCCTTGTTTTCGAGATAGCAGAGCTTGCCCGAGAGCTGCCCCGATATGAACATTATGTAGGCCTTCTGTTTCTCAGGCGGCTCCACTTCGATGATCGAGGTGAGCACCGTGTGCTCGGATATGTCCTCCGCCTGTTTCTTGGGTTTGGTTTCCTTTTTCTTAGCCATCATCGCTCGCTCTCTATTGCTGCGGCAGGGGGGTGAGGACGACCCTCACGTCCTTCTGCGCGCCGGCCGAGGGCTTGAACTCGACCTTTTCGGATCTGTATCCCTCAAGCCATATCTCTATGTTGTGCACCTTCTCCGGATCGAGCTCGTTCTTGGTCACGGGCGTTGTGCCGACGGGCGCGCCGTCTATCATCACTATAGCGCCGCCGGGCGTCGAGTCAATGAATGCCGAGCCGAAATTCTTGACGAGCGCTACTTCGAAGGACTTCGACTTGCCGCGATCGATCTTCACGTCCTTTGTCCAGAATTTATATCCTTCGAGAAAGAGGCCGATGGTATGCGTCTTTGTGGCGTCGAAGTTCTTCAGCGTTGCGGGAGTGCGCTGCGGCGTCTCCTTGTCGTCTATGTACACGACTGCGCCCGGGGGGGAGCTTATGAGCTCGACTTCGGCGGTCGGAGGGCCCGCCGGCTTGAGGGTGACGTTCATGCTGTGAAATTCGCCTTCTCCCAGCTTGATCTTCTCCGTGTGCGTGAGGAAGCCTTCTCTCGATACCGTGAGCGTGTGCTCCTCGTCTGGCGATATCTCCTTCACGGCCACCGGCGATCCTCGGCCCGCAGGCTTGTCGTCGATCATTACCTCCGCGTCGGCAGGGTCGGTCACCACCATCGCTTCGGCGAGCGCGCCCTCGGGCGCAGGCGCGCTGTCGGAGGGCGTATACAGGTAGAGCCTGAATGTGCCATATGCGATCAGCGCCAACGCGATGACTATCGAGGCCGCTATCTTTTTGCCGCGGCCCGGCTTCCTGGACACGGGCGTCGGCTGTTCTTTTTCCTTGAGAAGAGGGCGCTTGCCGGTGCTCTCCTCTTCGAAGGATTTCTCATCTTCTTCCAGCTTCGGAGCCTCCGACTCCTCGTCGAGCATGAAGTCCTTCATGTTCGTCGGCGCGTGCGCGACGCCGGTCACCTCGAACTGCTCGTCGCCGGCCAGCGCCGAGTTGGTCCTGTCGATGATCAGGGCCGGGGTCTTGGTGTCCGCCTCCAGCGGCCTCTTGCGGCCCATCTCGTCTTTGAAGAGCTCCTGGACGAAGCGGGCGACTTCGGTGGCTCTGAAGTCGGGATAATGTTTGTGGAGGAACTTCGCCAGGTCGTCGCGCATCTCAGAGGCGTATGGGTATCGGTGCCGCCTGTCCTTCGTGAGAGCCTTCATGGCGATGCGGTCCAGCTCCTCCGGTATGTCCGGCCTTATGTTGACCAGCGGCTCCACCAGCGCGCGGCGCACGTTGCGTATGGTCTCGCGGCTCTCCTCCGCCTTGAAGAGGCGCTTTCCGGAGAGCACCTCGTAGAAGATGATGCCCAGCGAGAAGATGTCCGAACGGTGGTCCACCGATTCGCCCATGGCCTGTTCAGGGGACATGTAGGCGAACTTGCCCTTCAGGAGCCCGGAGTCGGTGCCGCTCGCCTTGAAGGCGGGCTTGGCGATGCCGAAGTCGATGATCTTCACGCTGCCGGAGTACGCGACCATGATGTTCTGCGGAGATATGTCGCGATGCACGATGTGCAGCGGGACGCCGGAGTCGTCCGTGCGACGATGCATGTAATCGATGCCGGCCGCTATCTCGGAGAGCAGGTAGACCGCGATCTGGACGGGGATAAGGGAATTCTTGGCGATGCTGCGCTTGTTGATCTGCGAGAGGGTGGCGCCCTCCACGTACTCCATGACCATGTAGTAATCGTCGCCCACCTTGCCGAGGTCGTAGGTCTGTGCGATGTTCCCGTGCACGAGTTTCACCGCGAGTTTGGCCTCGTCGATCAGCGAGCCGATGAACTCCTTGTCAGCGGAGAGCTGGGGGAGGATCTTCTTGATGCAGACTTCGCGTTGGCTTATTCCGTGGACGTCGTAAGCCAGCCCGCGGTAGATCTCGGCCATGCCGCCCTGGGCGATCTTCTCCATGATGTAGTACTGGCCGATGCTGGTAGGCTGGCCGTCAGGGCGTTTCTCAGGCATTCCACCTCCAAGATCTTATTAATTTACATGGATTTTTTTAGAAACGCAACAGCCCGGACGACAAAACGCGCCCCTCTTTCGAGGGGCGCGTTTTGGTGTTGCAATATTTCATGTCAGCTACTGAAGCGCCGACCAGTCGCAGAGGGCGTTGAAGCTCTCGTCGACCGTCTCGTTGTTGAAGCTGCCGTCGATGGTGCCGGTGAAAAGAGCGGTGGTCTCGATGTCATCCGAGCAGTATTCCAACGACATGGCGGAGCCCGCGCCATAGACGAACGTACCGCATACGTCCGTGTAGGTGAAGCCGTCCGCGCCGATCGTGTATGTGAAGCTCATCAAACGGTTGGCGGAGTTGGCCGAGCATACAGAATCGGACTCAACGCAATATCCCTCGCCGTCGATGTTGTCTGTAGAGTATTCACAGCTATTCTCTTTCCCGGTATCGACCTTTGTCATGTTGTCCTTGATGCTGCTGTAGCCGCCGAATGCGGCGGAATCCACGCTCACGACCCAGGTGAAGGAACCGTCGGCCGTGATCTCGGCGCTAGGTTTGAAGTTGTCGAACGTGGCCAAGAAATTCAAGGAATAATCCGTATCCGTGACAAAAGTACCTGTGAGAGTGGCGGATCCGCCCAGGCCGTCGAGTATCGTGCAGTTGTATGTGTCTGTGCCGGTCGTGTTGCACGAGGCCGTCATATCTGCCTTGACCACCTGTGCACTTGGAGTGGCGAGAGCCGCGAATAGCGGGCCCAGGAGTTCGGAAGTGCCGCTCATCAATTGATAGCTCGTGCCTGCGGCCGTAGCGGACGTCTCGGGTGTGGTCGCGTCAGTGTCGCTGCTGCTTCCGCCGCACGCCGCGAGCGACAGGGCGAGCATGGCCGCGACCCCCACTGCAAAGATCTTCTTCATAGATACCTCCCTTTTTTGTTTTGACTTCGTGGCGCGGCGTATACAACGGGCTGAAATTGTAGTCAAGCGCTGAGCTTTCCTATGCTTCTGAATATCGCTGAAATTGACAATAACGATCGATTATCATACCAAGGCGTTGTATGAAAAATAAGATCTACAAGAGCTGCAGCGAGGCGGTGGCCGATATAAGGGACGGCGCGACCTTGATGGTGGGCGGTTTCATCGGCCGCGGGGTGCCCTCGAATCTGCTGATCGCCCTCCGCGACAAAGGCGTGCGCGACATCACGCTCATCCGCAACGACACGGCCGGCAGCCGCACGAACCCCAACGATACCAATATACTCTTTGAAGCAGGGCTGGTGAAGAAGGTGATCACCTGCTTTGCGGTCTTCGGCTCGCCCAAGGAGGTGAGCGCGCTCGAGCAGAAGGTGCTCGAGGGCGTGACCGAGCTCGAGCTCTCGCCGCAGGGCACGCTCGCCGAGCGCATACGCGCCGGCGGCGGTGGAATCGGCGCGTTTTACACGCCGGTGGGCGTGGGCACCGCGGCGGCCGAGGGCAAGGAGGTGCGCGTGATAGGCGGCCGCGAGATGTTGCTGGAGACCGCGCTGCGCGCCGACTTCGCGCTCATCAAGGCGCATCGCGCCGACCTCATGGGCAACCTCGTCTACAGGAAGAGCGCGCGCAACTTCAATCCCCTCATGGCCATGGCGGCCGACGTCACCATAGCCGAGGCCGAGCTGATCGAAGAGACCGGCGACATAGATCCCGATCACGTCATGACGCCCGCCATATTCGTCGATAGGGTCGTGGCGGTTCCGAAGAGGAGTGGCAGATGACAAAGCAGCCGCTCGCCAGGGAGCAGATGGCGACCAGGGTGGCCATGGAGCTCGCCGACGGGTTCTACGTGAACCTCGGCATCGGCATGCCCATGCTCGTGGCCACGCATATCCCGGCCGGCCGCACCGTCTATTTTCAGTCCGAGAACGGGGTGCTGGGCTGCGGTCCGCACGCGAAACCTGGCGAGGAGGACACGGATCTCTCCAACGCCGGCGACGAGAACATCACCGTCATACCGGGTGCGGCCTTTTTCGACAGCGGGCTTTCCTTCGACATGATCAGGGGGGGGCACTTGGACGTGACGGTGCTCGGAGGCTTCCAGGTCTCTGAGAAGGGCGATCTGGCCAACTGGAAGCTGCCCACGAGGAAGGTCGGCAGTTACGGTGGGGCCATGGACCTGGCCACAGGTGCAAAGAAGGTGATCGTGCTCATGCAGCACGTGACCAGGGATGGCGAGGCCCGGATTGTGAAGGAGTGCACCTACCCCCTGACCTGCAAGAGCTGTGTGGACATGGTCGTGACCGACCTCGCGGTCATCGACGTCACCCCAAAGGGGCTTCTCCTTCGCGAGCTGGCCCCCGGCTGGACAGCGGATGATGTCCAGAAATTGACGGGACCTAAGTTAATTATAGATAAAGTTCAAGCATATAGACTGCACATTTAAAGTTAAACAAAAGCTTTATGTGGTGATATTGAGGTAGTGTATGGCCGAAGACTCCAGCCAGGAAAAAACCGAAGATGCGACCCCGAAGCGGCTGCGGGACGCGCGAAAGAAGGGGCAGGTAGCGCGCTCCCGCGACCTCAACACCATCGTCATACTGATCGTCGCCTTTGCCCTCATCATATTTATGCGCGGTTTCATGGGCGAGGAGCTCAAGACCCTTCTCCAGGCCAACATCGATATCGTCTCCAGGGGCGAGCTCACGTTCGAGGCCATGGCGATCGAGGCCCAGCGCAATTTCATGACCTTTGTGAAGATCATGGGGCCGTTTTTGGCGGTGGTCACCTTTGTGGCCGTGGGGGTGAGCTTTCTGCAGACGGGCGCTATTTTCTCCGGCGAGCCGATGAAGCCGCAGATGAAACGGCTCAACGCGGTGGAGAATCTCAAAAACATGTTCAAGGTGAAGACCTTGATCGAGCTCGTGAAGAACATCGCCAAGATCACCCTGATCTTCTTCCTGGCCTATCTTGTGGTCGCAGACAGCCTCAGGGAGGTAGTCTCCACGGTCGGCGCGGATCCGGATCAGTCCGCGAAGATGGCCGCAGGTCTCGTGGTCAAATTCCTTATCAAGGTCTTCGTGGTCTTCATCATCATCGCGTTCATCGACTTCGCGGTCCAGCGCTGGGAATATAGAAAGCAGCTGAAGATGTCCAAGGAGGAGGTCAAGCGCGAGTACAAGCAGGACGAGGGAGATCCGCTTATCAAGAGCATGCGTCGGCATTTGCACCAGGAGCTGGCCATGGGCGATACCCGCCAGGCGGTAAAATCGGCCGATGCAGTCATCACGAACCCCACTGAGCTCGCCGTTGCGGTGAAGTACGACGACAAGGAGATGGTTGCCCCGCAGGTCATGGCCAAGGGCCAGCGCCTCTTCGCGCAATCGATCCGCGAGCTCGCAGTGGAGTTCGGGATCCCGATCGTGCAGAACCCGCCGCTCGCGTGGACCCTCATCGAGCTGGACGTGGGCGACGAGATCCCCGAGGAGCTCTACGCTGCAGTCGCGGAAGTGCTGGTGTATGTGTACAAGATGAAGCAGCAGCAGGAAGAGGGGATGGACAAGGCGTAAAAAGCAAAAACCAGAATTTTATCATCGGTTTATCATCGAAATAACATCGATCATCATCGCTTCAAAAAATCTGACAGTATTCTCCCCCAAACCAGGCCTTTTTTATTGCCTCCAATCTTATGATGCGCTAGGTACGTCGGATAATTCATCCTTAGACAGGAGTACTATAATGACAACCACGATCACGAAATTCGGAGAATTTCACGCGGCCCTGACCGGGATTGCGAACCACCAGTTAATCGGCGTGGTGCCGACTGGTATCAACGGTTTCCCGGCCTTTGTCGCGATCGGCCAACCTCTCGCGCGCGTCCCGTCGCCCGTGCAGATCGACTTCTCGAGACCGCGGGCTGAATTTAAGGCCGAGGCGTTTGCAATGGCCTACGACGACACCGCACTCCTCAAATCTATCCACAGTATCAAAGGAATACTTGGAGAAAGATTGTGCGGGCTGCTTCCGAACGATGCGTTCTTTGGTTTTCCCACTACCGAGGCTCAGGCCGAAAGGCGCGACCGGATCAAGCGGCAAGTCA
>JBAZOP010000102.1 GCA_041648665.1 bacterium
CAAAGCCCCGCGCTCGCAGCGCTCCACCGCGATCGACCTCACGGTCACGCCCTTCGTGCCCAAGCCGTGCACGCCCTTCGAGGAAACGACCTTCGCGGGCGAGGGGGCATTGAAGCGCAAAATCGGGGAGCTGAAGAAAACGCTGGCCAGGGAAAAAGGGATGTCGATGCGGACCGACTCCATCGTGGATGCGATGATCGAGCATCGCATAGCGAACTCGGACGAGCGCTGCCTGGAGTTTTTTGAGGAGGCGTACAAGGATAACGCGCGCGCCGCGCTCAAGCGCGATTGACTGGGCCTTTCCTGATGCTACAGCTCTCTCACTCATGAGCAAAAAATTCGCAGCGCTTGCAGCGCTGGCGCTCATCGCGCTGGCTTCGTACGCCCGGGCAGAGAGACCGAATCTCCGCGCCACCATCAACGACGTCTATACGATCCACTTTGTAGTCGACGGCACTAATCTCAAAGCGTTCGAGCGGGCCGTGGACGAGGGCAAGATGCCCACGGTGAAGAAGATGTTTTATGACCAGGGCGCGGTCTTCACGCACGGGCTCTCCCTTTTCCCGACCACCTCAACCACGGTATATCAGGCCTATGTCACGGGCCTTCTGCCCGGACACTCCGGGATTCCACACCTGGAGAGGATGGATCGAGAGACAGAGGATGTGATCGGCTACCTGACCGTCTCCGGCTTCGACAAGATCAACAGCGACCTCATCAACCTCAGAGCGATCACGAATCCGGAGGTGGTTGATATACAGCCGCCGACTACGATTTACGAGATGCTCGACGGATATCCGACAGAGGTTATCTACTCTTCGTTCTCGCGCGGAGCCGCGAACCGATATCCTGCGAAGGCGCCGATCAGTGCACTGTGGTCCACCTATGTCTCGGATGACGTGGAGAACGTGGACGTGCTCGCCATGAAGCGCGTCATGGAACTCTTCGGCGGCCCGACGGAAAAGATCCCCCGCTACGCTATGGTCGGCCTGTATTCCTCTGACATCATGGGCCACAAGCACGGGCCGCAGAGCGAGGATGTGCAGGCAGTGCTTACGCAGTTCGACGTCTTCCTGCGCGACTTCATGAAGCTCCTCGATGAACGCGGGATCGCGGACAAGACCTACATCATAATCACTGCAGACCACGGCATGCACGATACAGGCGAGCTCTTCAATCTCAACAAGGCGCTCTCCGACGCGGGCGTGAAAATCAGGTCCCCGAAGACGCACAAGGGCTGGTATGATGTCTACGCGGCCAGCCGCGGAGTGGCCTCGTCGCACATGTACGTGAGACACGAGGGCGGCTTCGAGCCGATCGTCGACCCGGATATCCCGAGGCATCTGCGCGGAAAAGACGGCGCCGAGATAGACCTCATAGAATTGCTTCGCAGCCTTGCGGCGGTCGAACTGATCGCGGTGCGCGCAGGCGACAGAAAGGCCCGCGTCTTCGACAGCCAAGGCGGCTTCGCCGACATCGCATGCTACACGCTGGACGGCACGGACTACTGCAGCTATGGGACGAAGGGGGGCGATCCCCTCGGATATTCTAAGAGCCCCAAACTCACGCGGCTCACAGACGGCAAACCGCACTCCTCGCTCGTCTGGAGGGACGCATCCGCAGGGGAGAGATATCCCGACGCGGTGATAGGACTGTCGCAGATATTCCACGACGGCAGGGCCGGCGACATCTTCGTCACCACCAAAGGCCGCTACGGCTTCCGCAAAGTGAAGATGGGAAACCACGGCGGCATAATCGAGGGCGACATGCGCGTGCCCCTGATGATTGCAGGACCCAATGTCCCCAAGGGCCGCTTCGGCGCCGCAAGACCCACGGACATCTACCCACTCATGCTCGAGTGGTTCGGACTCAAGGTCCCTGAAGGCAACTACGACGGAACAAACCCTTTTGCAAAACGCAGTCAAGAAAAGACCGGCATGGAAAGACTCGCGGAGGCGGAGCAGGCGTTGGATCACGGAAAACGGGTGAAGATCGGACCTTCCGTCAAATCCCTGGCGAGAAAAGAGGCTGCAAAGCGAAAGATCCTGGTCGACAAACTCGGCGCGCTGCTCGATGATATGAAGAACTCCTATGCGAAGGGCGCTTACGCGGAGGATCACGCGGCGATAGTGGAGCGGACGCTCGCCTGGGCAAGGGGCGCCCTCGAAAGGATGGAGGATTTGGCCAGATGATAAGCCTTCTCTTCAACAGGTTCAGCAAGGCCGTGATCGCGGCCGAGGTAGCGGGCGTAATCCTCCTGCTCTTCGGCGCAGCGAGGCTCATCCTCCGAGGCGCAGGCCCTTTCGAATACGCGCTGATCGCGGCGACGGCGTTTCTCTACGCGTTCATTCGCTTCTGCGCCGGCGTCCGCTGGTACAAGGATGCGCCCAGGTACTCGGGCATAGAGCTGCAGTTCAAGAAGGCGATGGTCCCCACCGGTTACGCGATGGCGCTCATGGGCCTTTGGCTCTCCCTGCTGCCGTCGATCGCTCCGCTTGTCATCCTCGTCGCAGCTCTCGCGGTGGTGGCGCACGTCAACGTCATCCTCATCACATTCCATCTGCGCGACCGCGACCGGACTCCGGTCAACCACTACTCGAGCGGCCGATTCGCTGCTGATGACGCAAAATAGGGCGCATCAAGACTATTTATTTTCATAACATATTGATATATAATAATTATACGATTGAGGGACTGGACAGATTTGACGCAGATTGATAGGAGACGCGCATGCCGACTCTCACGGAATTCATGGCGGGCTTCGGGACAAAGGAACTCATCCTTTCGCTCTTCATACTGGCCTGCATAGTGCTGGGCAGGGAGTACAACCACATCTTCAGGAGGAAGCGCAATGAAAAGGACCTCTGACAGAGGCGCTCGAAGGCCCCCTGACATCGACGAGACCAAAGAGCACGTGCTGGCCGCGGGCCGGGAGCTTCTGCTCGCCGCGCAGGGCGCCCTGTCGCTCTGCAAAGATTACGCGAAGGCCTCTTCCTCGCCTGAGTCCAGGTCTCAGCTCATGCAGTTCTTCTCAAAAGCGATGGACGTCGCGGACGAGCTGTCGAAGGGGCTCATCAGCGCCTCCCGCATACC
This sequence comes from bacterium, assembly GCA_041648665.1. NCBI lineage: Bacteria > bacterium. Next base: position 3,094 of record JBAZOP010000102.1, read on the forward strand.
GGGCGCGGCCCGGGGAGTGGCGGGACAGGTCTTCGACGCGATCGGCCGCGAGATGAAGGAGCAGGAGGAACAGGGACAGGAAAGAAAGAGACGGGAAAAGAAACAGCAGGGCAAGAAGGGGAAGGCGGCAAAAAGGAGGCAGCCATGTCGCAAAAACATCCGAAGATCATAAAGCGCTACCAGAACAGGAAGCTCTACGACACCTCTGACTCCTGCTACGTCACGCTCGAGGATATCGGCGAGATGATAAAGGCCGGCGAAGAGGTCCAGATACTGGACAACACCACGAAAGAGGACATGACCTCGGTGACGCTGGCCCAGATCATCTTCGAGGAGCAAAAGCGGAAGACCAACGTTCTGCCGCTCTCCACCTTCCGCCAGATCATCCAGGGCGGCGGCGAGGCGCTGCGCGAGCTGGTCACTAACGGCGCCAAGGAATTCGGCAAGGTCCGCGAGTTTGTGGACGACAAGGTAATCCCGGCGGTCAACAGCATCAGCGAGCTGCCGGCCGTCAAGGACGAGGTCGAGGCGCTCAAGAGGCGAATGGCCGCGATCGAAAAGAAACTCGCGGATCAGCAGAGACGCAAAAGATGAAGCGCGCAGTCCCCATCATTATAATAGCACTCGCCGTCATCCTGCCGCCCTCGAGGGCGGCAGAGGCGTATCTGCTCCCTGCCTACAAGATCAGCGACGCACAGTATCAAGTCGCTGCGGACGAGACATTCAAGGAATACGACGCGATCATAGCCTCGATCAGGGATGAGCTCCCCATCGGCGAAGTCGAGAGCCACCGCAAAGACTACAAGAAGAGGCTCACGCCCGCACAGATCGAGGCGACCCGGAAATACCGGGAGATCAAGGACGAGTACGAATTCTGGGGCTGGGTGATGGACCTCAAGACAAAGCTTCTGGCCATGCATCCGCAGAGGGAAAATCCCGCAGTAAAAGCGGAGGCGGATAAGTTCGCAAAGGTCACGGTGCAGCGCACCTACGACATGTCGCAGGAATATCGGATCCCCATCAGCGCCCTGATCAGGAACTGGGAGGTCAACAAGGGCAAGCGCAAAAAGGGGCACTGCTACCACTACGTCAACGATTTGCGCAAGGAACTGCGCAAGCACAGCTGGCGACACTTCGAGATGCACTGGGGAGAGGCCTGGCCCAAGGACGTGCGCGAGAACAACGCGCTGGTGATAGTGGCCTCGGGCCAACCCTTCGAGACAGGGCTCGCGATCGACCTCTGGCGCAGGGCAGGAAGGCCCTTTTGGACGCCGGTCAAGGGCGACTTCTACCCTTGGCAGGACGCAGGAGACCTGGAGATAGAAGAGAATTAGCCGAGAAACCTCTCGATTGCCGCGCGCGCCTTCTCCGGAAGCCCCACGAACCTGATGCCCACCCCCTGGCCGGCCGCCCGCACCACTTCGCCGGTAACCCTCACAGGACGCTTCTTTCCCGGCAACGCGAAGGAGAGAAAAAGCATCGTGCCGACGCGGACCGGGATGTCGGACTCGAGGAAGAGCCCTCCCAGGCTCAAGTCCTTGGCGCGGACATAGAAGATACCGTCGCCGAACTCGTCTTCAAACACGACCTTGGCGTGACAGGCCTTGCGCGGGTGCAGCCTCTTTTCCTGGGGCTGTCCGTTCATCGCGCCGCCTCCGCAAGCCTGCGTTCGACCGCCTTCAACAGATCCCCTGGAAGAAACGGCCTCTCCACAAAAGTCGTCCTCGGCGCTTTTCTCAACCTTGCGCAGATCCGCTCCTCGGCCTTTGAATCTCCTGAGATTATCATCTTCCTGATCTTCGCCGCCCTCCGATCAGAAGAGAGCGCCTCGATCAGATCGCCGGCTGCGTTGCCCATCGAGTTGGTGTTCACGACCAGAAGGTCAACTCCGGCGCCGGCCTTCACATGGGCCAAGGCGTCGGAACAGCGCGGCCTGATCAGAATCGTGACCCCCAACGGGGCGAGCAGAAGCCGGTATATATTGGCCGCCAGGTACGAGCGGTCCGCTATGAGGACTACAGGGGTCCTGGACATGCGCGCCATATAGCCCAGCCCGCAAGGCCTGACAAGGCCGGCGGCTATAGCGCGCCAGCCCTTGTCCACACGGCGTCCGTCTTATAAGATGAGGGGCGATTCTATAAATAATCAATGGCCACTTGACTTTTGGGGGGGCATAACCTAACTTTTGGCGAAGTTGGACGTTCTTTTTTTAAAGATATCACGAATTTAACCTTTTTAAGGAGGGGGAAATTATGAAGAGATTTACCGTCGTGTTGGTCGCGATCGCATGCGCCGCATTGGTCGCAGGTTGCGCCCAGAACCAGAAGAAACCTGTTGCGAAGAAAGGCGGGCTCCAGAGGATTCACTTCGACTTCGACAGGTCGAACATAAAGGCCGAGTATGAGCCGGTCCTCAAGGACAACGCCCAGTGGATGCGCGCTCACGAGAAGACGAACGTCACCATCGAGGGCAACTGCGACGAGCGCGGATCCAACGAGTACAATATCGCTCTCGGCGATCGCCGCGCGAAGTCCGCGAAGAAATATCTGACGAACCTCGGCATCTCCGACAGCAGGCTCTCGACCGTCAGCTACGGCGAGGAACGCCCGCTCTGCACACAGAGCAACGAGAGCTGCTGGTGGCAGAACCGCCGCGACGAATTCGTTGCAAAGTAAGCGTCGCTACGGTGTAAATCATATTAATGTGCACAGCGCGCTTCTCGCGGGAGGCGCGCTGTGTTTTTGAGAGGTGAACCCATGAAGCGGCTTACGGTTTTATCAGTCCTGATGGCACTGACGGTTCTTTCCCTCGACGCAGGCGCAGCAAAGGTCGATGACAGGGTGACAGCGCTCGAGCACAAGGTCTCCACCATGCAGAACACCAGGCTCGCCAACGACCAGGAAGTCGCGTCGGCAGTCGCCAGGCTCAGCGCGATACAGGATGAGTTCGCGACCCTCAAGGGAGGCCTGGACGCGAACAAGTTCTATATCAGCTCGCGCACGGACGAGATCGCCAAGCAGATCCAGTCGCTGGAGAACAGGCTCCAGGCCATGGAAGACAGGATGGCCGTCTTCTCGACGCAGCTGTCCAAGGCGCTCTCCAAGCTCGCTCCTGACGTAGCCGACGAAGGGGAGATGTACCAGAAGGCCCTGGACCTGGCCGCTTCAGCCAATTATCTAGAGGCCGCCTCGACCTTCAGCTCCTTCATACAGAAGTACCCCAAGAGCAACTTCGTTCCCAACGCCACGTTCTGGATCGCCGAGTGTTATTACTCCGCCGGCGACCACAGGCGCTCGGTCAAGGAATTCCAGGCCTTCGTCGAGAAGTACGACCGCAACGAAAAGGTGCCGGAGGCGATACTCAAACAGGGCAACTCTTTCTACACGCTCGGCATGTACGAAGAGGCTAGGGCCTTCTACGACAAGGTGCTGGCCTCGTACCCGGCGAGCGCCTCGGCAGCTCAGGCAAAAGAGCGAATCAAGAGGATGGAGAAACGAAAGTCGGAGGCTGCTGCCGCACCGACCGGCGGCGGCATGGACTCCTACCCCGCGCGCACCCTGGAGCAGCAGATTCAAGGACAGAGAACGCCCCCTATCGACCTGGCGCCGGAGAAGACCAAGGCCTCAAAACCCCATCCGGGCGATTTTTGATCAGATGAGGATACTCGGAATCGAGAGCTCTTGCGACGAGACCGCCGCCGCGGTGGTGAGCGACGGCAGGATTTTGTCCACCCTCGTCGCAACGCAGCACGACGTGCACGCAAGGTACGGCGGCGTCGTGCCGGAACTCGCGTCAAGGCGTCACATGGAGAACATCGTGCCGCTGATCCGCGGGGCGCTCGACGAAGCCGACCTCACCCTCGACGACATAGACGGAGTCGCCGCCACTTACGCGCCGGGCCTCGTGGGCTCGCTGCTCGTGGGCCTGATGGCCGCGAAGTCCATAGCGTATTCGCGCTCCCTCCCCTTCGTAGGCGTCAACCACCTGGAGGGGCACCTGAACGCGGCGGCGATCGAATACGGAGAGATCCCGACCCCTCACCTGGGCATCGTGGTATCAGGCGGGCACACGAGCCTCTATCTGGTGCGCGACCGATTCGACCTGAAGCTGCTCGGCGCCACACGCGACGACGCTGCAGGGGAGGCCTTCGACAAAGTGGCCAAGCTCCTGGGACTCGGATATCCGGGAGGCCCTGCGATAGAACGCGCCGCGGAGAAGGGAAACCCCAAGGCCTTCCGCTTCACAAAACCGAAATTCTCGAAGGACGATTCCCTGGACTTCTCATTCTCCGGCATCAAGACCGCCTGCCTCCTGAAGCACAGGGATGAGGCGGCCCGTGGAAAGGTGAGCAGCCGGTTCGTGGCGGATATGGCCGCCTCATTCCAGGACGCAGTGGCCCGTTTCCTCGTCGAACGCGTGATAGATGCCTCCCGCCGATACGGCGCCGGATCCGCCGTCCTGTCGGGCGGCGTGGCCGCTAACCGCAGGCTGCGCGAGCTCTTCGCAGCCCGCTGCGACGAGGAGGGGATCACCCACCACATACCGCCGCACGACCTCTGCACCGACAACGCCGCGATGATCGCCTTTGTCGGCGAAAAAAAACTTTCGGCCGGCATCTCGAGCGACCTCTCGCTCAACGCCGCGGCGAACATGGAGATCGGCGTGTAGACCGATGCCAGATCCCTCCGTACATGCGCTGCTCAAGAAATATTCGATAAGGCCGAAGAAACGGCTCGGCCAGCACTTCCTCGTAGCCGGTCCGACCATCGACAAGGTCGTGCGATGCCTCGACCTGTCATCGGACGACACCGTGCTAGAGATCGGTCCCGGACTCGGCGTGATGACGCGCAGGATAGCGGGGCGCGCAAGGCGCGTGATCGCGGTTGAGAGAGACGAGAGGATGGTCGCGATCTGCAGGGAGGAACTCGCCGACCTTGCGAACGTCGAGGTCGTAGAGGCCGACATCCTTGAATTCGATCCGGCCCTATATGCGACCGCGGACCAGAGGATCAAGGTCGCAGGCAATCTGCCGTACAACATATCCACCCCCATCCTCTTCTGGATGCTTAAGAACAAGGCGCGGATCTCTTCCGCGGTCGTGATGCTGCAGCGCGAGGTCGCGGAGAGGATCGCGGCCAAACCGGGCGGAAAGGAATACGGCAGGCTGTCGGTGATGATGCAGGCGCAGGCGGCTGTCGAAAAACTTTTCGACATCTCCGCTGCCAGTTTCGCGCCCAGACCGGAGGTGGTCTCCTCTGTGATCAGGATAGATTTCCCCGAGAAAGACGGGCTGGCTGCGGAGGAGCTCTCAGGCCTCGAGAAGACCGTAAGACAGGCATTTGGAAAGCGCAGGAAGACCATCAAAAACGCGCTGCTGGGCGCCGAAGGATCGGGGGCGTCTGCGGCCGAGATTGAGGAGAAGCTCCTGGATGCGGGCATAGACCCGAAAGCCAGGCCCGAGCAGATCCCGGTGGAAAATTACAAGAGGCTGGCGCGATCCTTTTGAATATGGAATTATCCGGCCCGGATGATGGGGGATCGCCATGAATAGATCGAACCGATTTTTTCTTTTCGCGATCATAACAGTCTTCGTTTCGATCGCGACAGGAGGGGACGCAATGGCAATGCAACTCACCAGCACCGCATTCACACAGAACAGCGCGATACCTTCCAAGTACACCTGCGACGGCGCCGACATATCCCCGCCGCTGACGTGGAGCGGCGCGCCGTCGGGCGCCAAGAGCTTCGCGCTGATCGCGGACGACCCTGACGCGCCCGCAGGCACGTGGGTGCACTGGGTGATTTGGAACATCCCTGCCGCAGCCGCCTCTCTCAAGGAAGGGATAGGGAAGAACGCGGCGCTGGCCGACGGCACGAAACAGGGGCTCAGCGACTTCCGCAAGGCGGGGTACGGCGGCCCCTGCCCACCATCGGGCACGCACCGCTACTTCTTCAAGCTCTACGCACTGGACTCGGAACTCAACCTTCCGGCCACCGCCACCAAGGCGAATCTCGAGTCAGCGATGAAAGGCCACATCCTCGCCGAGGCGCAGCTGATGGGAAAATACGAAAGAAAGAGATAGCCCTTTCTCTACCGCGCGCACATCGCGCAGGAGCATCCTCCTCCGCCTCCCTTCAATCGGTCAAGAAGACCGGGCAGCTCGGGCGCACCCTCGATCGACCCGCCTGCCGGAATCACTTCGGGCGCACCGGCGGTTTCAGGGAGCCCGCCCGGGAGTTGCGAGCCTTCGAGTATCTCCTCGAAGTCCGCGCCGGAGCAATAGCCGTCCACGCACTCGCCTTCGTCGCAGTCATCGGCCGTGTCGCACGGTTTGCTGACCGTGCCGAACGGCACGATCGACTCGAAGAGAGGATCCGCAAGCGGGTCCACGGTGTTGAGCACCTTGAGGATGCCCTCCACATCTATGCCCTGGTCGGGCGGCATGTTCTGCAGCCAGACCGAGTATATCCCGCTCTCGCCCTCCTGTTCGGTCATGATCCAGCCGGCCTCGTCCGTTGCAGGCTGAGTTCCGGCCTGATCCTTGGTGAAGCTGGTCGCGTCGAAGCCGTCCGCATGGATGCCCAGCTTCACGAACTGGATCACAGGCGTAACGCTCCTGTTCGCGAT
>JBAZOP010000103.1 GCA_041648665.1 bacterium
ATCGCGGCGAATTTTCTGGAGTCGATAGAAATCCTCGCCAACGCCGCTCGCGTATTCGCAAACCGCTGCATCGCGGGCATAGAGGCGTGCGAGGAGCGCTGCACGAGGGACATGGAGCAGAGCCTGGCGCTGGCCACGGCGCTCGCGCCGAAGCTGGGCTACGCCGCAGCCGCGGAGATAGCCAAGGAGGCCTCGCGCTCCGGCCGCACGATTCGCGAGGTTGCGCTCGAAAAGGGCGCGGCCACAGAGTCCGAACTCGACGAACTTTTGGATGTCTGGAAACTCACACGGAACGACTGACTACGCCCTCTCCACGTACTCCCCGCTCTCGGTCTTTATCTTTATGACGTCGCCGGCCTCGACAAAGGACGGAACCAGCACCGTGAGCCCGGTCTCCACCTTGCACTTCTTGTAGGAGGCAGACGCGGTCTGCCTCTTGACCGAGGCCTCCGCCTCCAGGACCTTGAGGTTCACCGTGGTCGGCAGGTCCACGCCGATCGCGATGCCATCGTGAAACGTCACCTGAACCTTCGTGTTCGGGAGGATGAAGTTGATCGCGTCGCCGATCATCTCGTGGTCCATCTCGATCTGTTCAAAGGTCGAGGTGTTCATGAGATGATACCGGTCGCCGTCGTCGTAGAGGTACTCCATCTCGTGCTCCTCGAGAAAGGCCATCTCCACCTCCTCGGTCGCGCGAAAGCGGTTCTCGAACTGCACATTGTCTTTGACCCTGCGCATCTTTGCCTGGACCATGGCCCTCAAATTGCCCGGCGTCAGGTGCGTCACCGACAACACCCGGCACAGATCGCCGTTGTAGATTATCACGTTTCCCGATCTCATCCTGTTTGCCTGAACCATTGAATTCCTCCCATAAAAATCAATTTGCTTCGGGTCCCTACTTATTAATTTCGAGTTTCTTTTTCACTATCTCCATCGCCCTCTTCACGAACTCCGCGTAGCGGGCGACGTCGGAGCCCCTGCCCTGCGCGAAATCCGGTCTTCCGCCGCCCTTGCCGCCGAAGTCTTTTGCGATTTCATTCACCAGATCATTCACTTTTATAGGAACGGCCTCTTTCCTGGAAACGCCTAAGATCGGAATCCCGTCTCCAGCCAACGAACCGAGGATCACCACGTCCTTTTTCTCCTTGTCCCTGATCCTCTCGGCGGTAGCGCCGAGCGCCTTGATGTCCGCTCCGTCGACCGTTCCCACAAGAATATTGAGCTCGCCGATCTTGACGGTCTCCTTTTCCTTTATCTCGCCTGCGCCGGTTGAGGGTTTCTTCCCTTCGCGTTCCAGATTCGACACCTTTTCGACCAGCTTCTTCACCCTGTCCACCAGCTCGCCGGGCTGGGCCTTCAGCACGCGGGCCGCCTCGGCCCTCTGCATGAGCAGCGAATCGACGTACTCCTCCGCCCCTGCGCCGGTGACCCCCTCGATCCTGCGCACGCCTGCCGCGGCCGAGGACTCGGAGACTATCCTGAACATGCCTATGTCGCCGGTCGCATGCACGTGGGTCCCGCCGCAGAGCTCCTGAGAGAAGCCGGCGACGTCGATCATGCGAACGCGCTCCCCGTATTTCTCGCCGAAGAAGGCCAGCGCCCCGCGCGCGACCGCCTCGTCATAGGTGAGCTCGTAGGTGAGCACCGGGTAGTTCTTGCGTATGCCGACGTTGACCCTGCGCTCCACCTCCTTCTGCTCCTCGGGCGTCATGGCCTGGAAGTGCGAGAAGTCGAAGCGGAAGCGGTCCGGCCCCACCTGCGAGCCGGCCTGTTTCACATGCTCGCCCAAGATCTCGCGCAACGCTCGGTGCAAAAGATGCGTCGCAGTGTGGTTAGCGCGTATCCTGTCGCGGCGCTCGTTGTCGATCGCGAGCGTGATCCTCTCCCCGACTTTGAGCGCGCCGCGGACGACCTTTCCGCGATGCACGATCAGCTCCGGCAACGGCCTCTTGGTATCCGTGATCTCGACCTCCACACCCTCTGCCACGGCCACGCCGGTGTCGCCGACCTGGCCGCCGGATTCGCCGTAGAACGGCGTGGACGCGGCGACGAGCTCTATCTCCGTCCCCTCCGCGACCTTGTCGACGCGGGCGCCCTGGCTGATGAGTGCGAGCACCTGCGTCTCCGACGTCTCCTGATTGTAGCCCTCGAAGGCGCTCTTTATCCCCTGGGAGGAGATCTCCCTGTAGATCGACCCCACAGCCTCCTCGCCCGAGCCCTTCCACGCGGCGCGCGCCCTCTCGCGCTGCGCCTGCATGAACTTCTGAAATCCGTCCACATCCACAGCGAGCCCCTGCTCGGCGGCGATCAATTGCGTCACGTCGAGCGGAAAGCCAAACGTGTCGTAGAGTTTGAACGCGGTCTCGCCCGAGATCGTCTTCGCCTTCGACTCCTTCGCCGCAGCCATGAGGAGGTCCAGCCCCTTGCCCAGCGTTGCGAAGAAGCGCTCCTCCTCAGCCGCAATCACCTTGACTATGAAGTGCTCGTGCGTTGCCAAGTCCGGGTACGCCGCGCCCATCTCCTCGATCACAACGCCCACCATGTTAGAGAGGAACGGATCGTCCTTGCCTATGCGCTTGCCGTATCGGATCGCGCGCCTCAAGATGCGGCGCAGCACGTAGCCGCGCCCCTCGTTCGAGGGTATCACGCCGTCCCCTATGAGGAACGTGGAGCAGCGCAGGTGGTCCGCGATCACGCGGAGCGCGATCTCCTCGTCATTCGAGCGCTTCTCCCCAAGGCCCGTGGCCCTGGCCGCCTCTGCGATGAGAGGCCTGAACAGGTCGGTCTCCCAGTTGGATTTGACGCCTTCGACCACGGCGCAGAGACGCTCGAGCCCCATGCCCGTGTCGATGGAGGGTGCTTCGAGCTTTATCAGCTCTCCCTCGTTCGTGCGGTTGAACTGCATGAAGACCAGGTTCCAGATCTCCATGAAGCGATCGGAGTCCAGCTCCTTTGCATTCACCGGACCGGAACCGAAGTCCCAGATGATCTCGGAGCAGGGGCCGCAGGGACCGGTGTCGCCCATGGCCCAGAAATTGTCCTTCTCGTCCAGACGGAATATCCTCTCCTTCGGCACGTGCGCGAGCCAGAGTTTCTCGGCCTCGTCGTCCTCCCTGAAGACTGTGACCAGCATCTTCGCGGGATCGAGCCCGATCTTGTCGGTCAGGAATTCCCAGGCGTACGCGATCGCTTCCTTCTTGAAATAGTCGCCGAAACTGAAGTTGCCCAGCATCTCGAAGAAAGTGTGGTGCCGCGGCGTGTGGCCCACGTTCTCCAGGTCGTTGTGCTTGCCGGAGACGCGCATGCACTTCTGCGAGGAGCAGGCGCGCGTGTAGCTCCTCTTCTCCTCGCCGGTGAATGTCTCCTTGAACTGGACCATGCCCGCGTTGGCGAAGAAGAGCGTTGGGTCGTTGGCAGGGATGAGCGATGAGCTCTTCACCCTGGTGTGCCCGTTGTGTTGGAAGTACGCGAGGAAGGCCTCGCGGATCTCTGCTGCCTTCATGGGCTGAGAGCTCCTTTATCCAAGAAAATCAATAAGTTATATGGCGACAGAAACAGTCCCGCCGAAAAACCGCGCCAACCTAGCATCGGCCGAAATAAATGACAAGCCTCGAAATACCTATAACTCATTAGATTGATTGGATAATTATTTATTCAGTGCCAGACAACTTCGCCCTTACTCTCGGCCGATAATAAAGGTGCATGGATGCACCTAAAATAATTCAGCCTTGCAAACTCACAGATGACGAGAGCGAGTTCCTGGAGGACCTCACGGGGAACGAGTATGATCGAGCCCTGAACTGTGTTGATGGTCTTGAAATTTTTAACACTAAAATATGCCTGGTTCACGAAGCAGGGATAGACGAACTCGTTGTCGACGGGCAGAAACTCAATCTCCATGATGCAGACAGAGGCATAGCTCCGGATATTTCAGGGCATGATTTTGTCCTGTCAGGCGAGCGTGGAGACGACTGGTTTGAAAAAAAGATCGAGTGGTCCCAAAAAGTCGCGGATATCTTCGCCAGATGTGATCGAGGCCTTCGGATGTCCGGCACCGATATAGAACTGATTGAGCGGAATGAGCCTGACGAGATCAAAGAAAAACGACTCAAGAACTTTATCGAATATTATCAAAGGCTGACTCCTGGACAAGCCTTCAAGATCAGGGTTGTTGATTTTCGCCAAGATGACGAGCATCTCGGATCTGCCACGTCCCATAGCTTGCTGTCAGGGCAGATAGCCATATCCCCGGATGGACTGGAATTCGAACATACTTTTTTCCATGAAGCCGCGCACCTCATGACCACGTGGCTCAGCAACCTAGATATTGAAGCGGACAATTGGATGCAGACGGCTGGAAATGTATACGTGGGCGACGCATGGAACGATTTACCTGCGGACGCTGATTCTGCGATTAAGCTCGCTGTTCAGGATGGTTTTATATCCTGGTATTCGAGAAAAGACATGCATGAGGACATTGCGGAGCTTATCGCGTTCATAAACATCACGCCGGGATACGTCGGCTGGATGGCCAATGACTCACAAAAATTATGGGAAAAAATCGATTTCCTCTATTACCACGAACTTATAACAGAAGAGCAGATGATCGACGTGCTCAAACGGGATTACTCTTACATAGAACGTGAATGGAAGGATATCGCCGGCAATGTACAAATTGGAAAAGACACTGTATCGAAATTGTCCTACGAAGAACTTTTGAAAATGAGTTTCCTTAGCCGGGCGGCAGTCACCGACCCACGTAAAGATATCCTGTATTTCCTTGGCGCCATCAATGATGACCCCTGCTGGCTGAGGGGAGTGGTAAAGGATAATCCCAAGATTGCAGCCAAGCTGGAGTTCCTCTACGCGAACAGGATGATCACGGGCAAACAGTATGATTTCCTTACCTCCGAGAAACTGCCTGAGATGCCCGACCTCCCCTATTGCGCACAACCCATATGCGAATATGCGAGGGGTTCCTTCTGGGGAAGCGTGGAGTGCTACTTCAAGCTTGCCCTCGATAACGTCAAGTTTATCAACGCCCTGATGATGCCCATCTGAACGGGTCAGACAAAAAAACCCGCTGCCGATGCGACAGCGGGTGCGCTTGATTATTGAAGTGACAGTTTGTCATCCCCGAGTGATTTTATCGGGGATCCAGCAGAGGCAGCCCAGACTGGATTCCCGCTAGCAACATGCGGGAATGACATCTTTGAAAGATGTTACAATATTATGCAGCCTTCAATAATATCCACCCTCGCCTACTTCGTCGTCTTTGTCTTGGCCTCAGCCTTTGTCTCGGCCTTTGTCTCAGCCTTGACCTCGATCTTCTGTGTTGCTGCCTCCGCCCTCTTCGCGATGCCGTGCTTTTCAAGTATCGCCTTCTCAAGCCGCGACATGAGCTTCGGGTTCTCGGTGAGGAACTGCTTCGCGTTCTCGCGGCCCTGCCCTATGCGGTCCTCGCCGCAGGTGTACCAGGCGCCGCTCTTCTCCACGAGCCCCATCTCCGCGGCCAAGTCCAGCACGTCCCCCTCGCGGGAGATGCCGCGCCCGTAGATTATGTCGAACTCGGCCTGGCGAAACGGCGGGGCCACCTTGTTCTTCACGACCTTGACCCGCGTGCGCGAACCGATCACCTCCTCCGCCTCCTTGAGCGGCGCTATGCGGCGTATATCGAGGCGGATTGAGGAGTAAAACTTGAGCGCGTTGCCGCCGGTGGTGGTCTCGGGGTTGCCGAACATCACGCCGATCTTCATGCGGATTTGATTGATGAAGATGACCATGGTGCGCGACCTGGCGACCGCTGCGGTGAGTTTTCTCAGCGCCTGGCTCATGAGCCTGGCCTGAGAGCCCATCTGCGCGTCGCCCATGTCGCCCTCGAGCTCGGAGCGCGGGACCAGCGCCGCGACCGAATCCACGACGAGGATGCCGATGGCGCCGGAGCGCACGAGCGTGTCGGTGATCTCCAGCGCCTGCTCGCCGGAATCCGGCTGGCTTATGAGGAGGTCCTCTGTGCGGACCCCGAGCTTGCGCGCGTATTCGACATCGAGCGCATGCTCAGCGTCCACGTAAGCGGCGATGGCCCCCTCTCGCTGGGCCCCCGCCACGACCTGGAGCGCCAGAGTGGTCTTGCCCGAAGATTCCGGCCCGAATATCTCGATGACGCGGCCCTTTGGAAGCCCTCCCACGCCGAGCGCGATGTCGAGCGATATGGAGCCGGTGGAGATGGCCTCGACGCCCTGCAGATGCACCTCGTCCTTGCCGAGGCGCATGATCGCGCCCTTTCCGAACTGCTTCTCGATGGATGCGAGGGCGAGTCCGATCGCCTTCTCGCGGTTGTCAATCGACGGTGCTGCGGGTGTCATGGGTGTCGTGCCGGCCATATGATCTCCTTTTCAGGTTGGTTGCTATGATTTTTTCACGCCTCCGAGCGGGAAGCGCTTGAGTTCAGTGTATATCGGACCGTCCGGCGTGAGCACGCTCTTGTAGAGGGCGAGCGAGTTCACCGTGAAATCGCCGATGTCGGTATCCGCCATCTTCTCCACCATGCTGACCAGGGGCTCGCTGTCCTTGAACGGCGACTTCGCGCGGCCGAGCGTGAGGTGCAGCCTCAATATCCTCGGATCTTTCTTTATGCCCATGTCCGAAAAGGCCTCCTCCAGCTTCGCGTGGAGCGAGATGACGGTCTCGGTCTCGCCCTGCAAGCCCACCCAGAGGACCCTGGGGTAGCGCCAGTTAGGGAAGACGCCGACGCCGTGGCCCGCGAGCCGAAACGGCGACTGGTGGCGGACCTCCTTTTCGATGCGCTTCGCGAGATCGCCCATCAACATCTCCTCATCCATGTCCCCGAAAAACCGGATCGTGCAATGCATCAGCTCCGGCTTCACCCATTTGACCCCCTTCACCTTCGGGGCAAAGAGCTCGATGAGTTTGCCCAGCTCGGCCTTGATTTCTTCAGGTATGTCGAACGCCAGAAAGGATCTTATCTTCATCGGGTGAGGTATCTCCTTACCATGTCGAGGGCGGTGAACGCCACGATCTGTTTGAAACCTGTCCTGTCGCGCTGAAAGCAGTGCTCCACGTGCTCCACCGCGTCCGCCGTCGCCATCGCTATGTGGACCGTGCCCACCGGTTTCTTCGGAGTGCCGCCCGATGGCCCGGCGATGCCGGTGACGGCGAGGCCCATTGACGCGTGGCCGGACCTCCTTATGCCCTCGGCCATCGCGATCGCGGTCTCTTTCGAGACAGCGCCGTGCTCCTCGATCGTGACAGCCGGGACGCTCAGTATATCCTCTTTCGAGCGGTTGCTGTAGGTGACCGCGCCGCGATCGAACCATGCGCTCGCGCCGGCGACGTCGGTCGCCATGGAGCAGATGAGGCCGCCTGTGCATGATTCGGCGACAGCGAGCGTCATACCCCTCTTCACAAGAATATCGCCCACCACCGCTGCAAGGGAAGTTTCGCCCTCTGCGTAGATGACTTCGCCGAGCCTCGCGCGGATGTTTTTCCCGGCGGATTCGATCATGCGCCTGGCCTCGGCTTCCTTGTCAGATCTCGCGACGATCTTGAGCAACACCTCCGGAAACTTCACCCTGAACGAGAGCCTGGTGCCGGCCATCTCCGCGCCCTTGAGCCTCTCGTCGATGGAGGCCTCCGGGATGCCGAAGCAGCGGAAGACCTTTTCTATCCGCGCCCCGCCTGCCTGCGAAGCGAGCCACGGTTCCACCGAGTCCGCAAATATCTGGTAGAGCTCCCTGGGCACGCCCGGCAGGAATATGAACTCCTTCCCAACGAGCGTGGCCTTTACTCCCGGCGCAGTGCCGACCGTGTTACGCAGTATCCGGGAACCCTCGAAGATCATGGCCTGTTTGTCGTTGGACGATGACGCCGGCCTGCCGATCCTGTGGAAGAAGGCGCGTATCTCCTCCATCACGCCCTCGTTGCGCACGAGCTTCCTGTCGAACTCGCGCGCCGCGGCCTCTATGGTGATGTCGTCCGCCGTGGGGCCTAAGCCCCCGGTCACGATGACGACATCCGCGCGTTCGGAGGCAAGCCTCAAGATATCTCCGATCGCATCCATGTCGTCACGGGCCGAGGCGTGCATCACGACCTCGTGGCCCAGAAACGTACAGCGCTCGGAGATCCAGGCGGAGTTGGAGTCGACTATCACTCCCTGGAGAACCTCGTCGCCCGTTGTGAGGACTGCTATCTTCATCTCGCTACCACCAGTTGATCCCCTGGATGCCCATGGCCGGGAGCACGAACTCCAGGACGAAGAGCGATATGCTCGCGTAAACGCCGGCCATCACGTCGTCCAGCACCACGCCCTTGCCGTCCGAGAAACGGCGTTCGATCCAGCGGACCGGCGGGGGTTTTACGATGTCGAATATGCGGAAGAGCACGAAGCCCACCACCGCGAGCGCGAACGACGGCCGATGAAAGGCCATGGTGACCAGGAGGCCGGCGACCTCATCGATCACCACCTGCGGCGGGTCGACCTCTTCGAAGATCGACTGCGCGCGGCCGGCGACCCAGATCGCGAATATGATGAAGGTGACTGTGAAGATCGCGTACGACAGCGGCGGAAGCGTGCGCACGAGCCAGTATAGCCCCAGCCCGACGACGGTGCCCCATGTGCCGGGGGCGAGCGGTATGCGGCCGACGAAGCAGCCAGTGGCGAAGAATGCGATCGCGTGCTTTATCAAGTGCTGCCCTCCATTTATCAGCGGGCGACGCTATCACCAGATGGCCCGGTTGACAACGGCGAACAATGCACATGCTGTGCCAATAAAAATCCTTTATTTATCAAAGAACCTTGAAAAAGAGGTGCTGCGAATCGCAGCAGGCATGACGAATTTCATCCATGCGCCGTTCACTTATCAATAAGTATTTATTTTAGTATTTATTTGAAATGTGAACGCCTCGCTGGTAGAGCCAAAACCGTGGCAAAGCCCAGGACCATATTCTCCTGCCAGAAATGCGGCGCGCAGTCTTCCCGATGGGTGGGCCGCTGCGCCGAATGCGGCGACTGGAACACCTACGTCGAGGAGCGCGAGAACCCGGAGCCCAAAAACCAGCGCTCCTTTGCCGAACCATCCAGACCCTGTGCGCTGGCCGATATCCCATCCGGCGAGGGCAGCCACGTTCCCACCGGCATCGGGGAGCTCGACCGCGCGCTCGGCTCAGGCTACGTGCCGGGCGGGGTGACGCTCATCGGCGGCGACCCGGGCATCGGCAAGTCCACCATAGTCATGCAGGCGCTGGACAAGATCGCCGCCGCAGGCGGCAGCACGCTCTATGTCTCGGGCGAGGAGAGCGCCTCCCAGATAAAGCTGCGCGCGGAGCGCATGGGACTCGCGGGCCACGGCCTCTCGGTCCTCACGGAAAATTGCGTCGAGCGCATCCTCGATCAGCTGCACAACACGAAGCCGGCCATAGTCGCCATCGACTCCATCCAGACCATGTTCACCGGCGATCTGGCATCCGCGCCCGGTTCCATCGGCCAGGTGCGCGAGTCGGCCGCAAAGATCCTCGACCACGCAAAGCGCATGGGCGTGGCCACGTTCCTAGTGGGGCACGTAACAAAGGACGGCGCAATCGCAGGGCCCAAGGTGCTGGAGCACATGGTGGACACGGTCCTCTACTTCGAGGGCGAGCGCGGGCATTCGTTCCGGATCCTCCGCGCCATCAAG
>JBAZOP010000104.1 GCA_041648665.1 bacterium
GGCGGCTTCATGGAGGTGATCGGGGACGGCGATCCCGCCGGCCCGATTGAGGGCCGCCCGTTGGGCCTGGCACATCTGGACTCACTGCGCTGCACCCGCACCGGCGACCCGACCTATCCGGTTACCTACAACACCCCTGATGAACGCCTCTACAAGCTGCATCGTTCGCGGGTGGTCTATGTTTCGTCACTGCCCTCAGCACGGGAAGAGATGCATGGCGTGGGGCTGTGCGCGGTGTCGCGCTGTTTGAATGTGGCACAGAACCTGGTAGACATTGCTACGTACAAACAGGAGAAGTTGGGATCGCGTCCCTGGCGCGGGATTCTACTCGGGCGTGGGGTGGATACAGCGGCCATCGAAGATGTATTGTCGATTGCGGGCGAGCAGTTAGATGCCGCCGGTATGAGTATCTACTCCCGTTTCCCGGTACTGGGAAACCTGGAGCCGGATGCCGACTTGCGCTTGGTGGATCTGTCTTCACCGCCGGACGGCTTCAACGAAGAGGTGGATACTCGCTTGGGGATGTTTGCTATCGCCATGGCCTTCGGCGTCCCGGTACGTTGGATCTGGCCCGCTCAGACCACCGGGGCTACAAAAGCCGACGCCGAGTACCAACATATCGCCGGGCTGGGCGGTGGGATCGGGCTGTTATTGCGCACGCTCACCGTCATGCTGGGCGGCGACCCCCGCGGCTCGCACCACAGCAGCGGGAAGTTCTTACCTTCACATCTGAAGCTAATATTCGATTTCCAAGACGACCAACAGGACGCCGAGCGCGCCCGCACCCAAGAGCAGCGGGCCAAGGTGCGCACCACCAACCTGGAAGCCGGGGTGGTCAACGTCCGCACGGCCCGCGAGCAGGCATTGGAAGCGGGAGATTTGACCCAACCGCAGTTTGACAAGCTGGAGCTGGAGGACGGTCGCCTGCCGACCGGCGAGAGCGTGTTGTCGCTGTTTCACGCCACCGATGAGCCGTTCTTGGGCTGGTTGGACTTGGGGGTGGACAACCCCTTGTCCACCAGCGCCAACGATGCTTTGCGGCTTATGGCGGAGATGGACGTAGCAGCGGTAGAGGTTGAGGATGCTGCTACCAGCAAGCCGCGCCTGCGTCAATTGGCGGATCAAGCCCAAGCCGCGCTGGGGGCGCTCAAAGAGCTGTACGCCCCGCTGGCACAGCAACAGGTGCAGCGACAGATGTACGCGATGTTGCCCGGCGGTGGTGGGGGTGAAGGTGGCTTGTCACTGGAAGGTGAACCAGAACAGGGTACAGAGAGCACAGACGGCGCAGAAGCTGCCAAGGGCTACGACTGGGGTGTGGGGGCGGGTGAGGTGATCGGCGGCCAGTTGGCCCGCGGAGCAAGTGGCCGCTTCGTGAACGTGGCCCAGATGATGGATCAGGTGCGCGCGGACATGCTGGCGCGCTTGGGGCCCGCGGACGCCGCGCCGAACAGTGCAGCACTTTTGCGGATGCAAAACCGCAGCGACCTGGCCGCCAAGCTGGGCATGGCAATGGGCGTGGTAGAGAATCTGGCAGCGATGCGGACGGGCGACGCTGACCCGTCTGGGTATGGCGATCTGCTTTCCCGTGGCCTGGCCCGTGAGAACGACGACGGCAGCGTCACCATGAGTCCGCAGGGTCGCGCTCTGGTGAAGGCGCTCAACGCTGGCGATATCGATAGTGCCAAGCAGGCTATCGCTGACGCCAGTGCTGTGGCAGCCGCTGCAGCCAAGCCGAAGAAGGCCGCTGCGGGAGGCAAGAAACCGAAAGGTTCGTCCGGCAAGGACGATAGCAAGCAGGTACAGGAGAACATTGACAAGATTGTGCCCGAGCTGCCGGTCACCAATGAGCAGTTTCAGCGGGCCTTCGATTTCTACGAGAGCGGAGCCGAGCCGCCGGCGGGAGAGCTGGCAGAGCTGGCTCAACTCGGGTTATTAGAGATCACGTCGGACGGGATCGGCAAGGCGACCGCCACCGGCGCAGCCCTCGTGCGTGCAGTCAAGAAAGGGGACGCTCGTGCTGCAAAGGACGCCTGCACCGCCGGAGCGGAGGATGTCGAAAACAAGCTCGATGCAGCGGATCGACAAGAGGAAAATAGCGTGCTGGCCGAGGAACGTGCTGACCAGGTGCAACGGGAAGCACAGAGCAAAGCCACCGCGAATGCTGCCCGCTCCGCAGCTCTACAGGAACGGCTCACTGCGGCGGAGGGAGCTGCCGCCACCGCGGAGGCTCGCGAGCGGGTGCTGGATGCCAGTTTGGTTGCTGCTCAGGTGGATCTCGATGCCGCCCGCGAGATGGAAGACAATGCGCCGAACGACATTGCCAAGGCACATTACACCCGCGAACGCGAGGCCAAGGAGCGAGCGGTGGCTGGTCTCTCGGAACGTCTGGAGCAGGCGCGAGACCTGCTGGATCGCAAGCTGGACCTGGCGTCGTCCTTGGGATCGCAGATCAGCGACCTGGACGCCACTACGGCCACTATGCTGAGCAACGGGTTGAACCAGGCTAATGCCTGGCGCGAGCAGGCGACGGCCCTGCGGGAGCAGGCGGACACCCTCCGCACTTCTGTCGGTAATGCCTCCCGCAAGGCTCTGGGCAGGACGCTGGGCGGGTTGGCCGGGGCGTTCAAGAAACTGGTTGCCGGACGTCGTTCTAAGGCTCGTGGCAAGCCATCCCGCTTCACTATCGCTGACACTACGGTGACCGAAAATGACATTGTGGCGGCGATAGCGCAATGGGAAACGGATGGCCTACCATCAGACCTGCTCGACGGCCAGACGCAGGAGCACTAAGATGGCCTACATCTGGGACCCTACTCTGCTGCGGTTCCGCGATGAACGCGGGCGCTTCGTTACCAATGCCGTGGTCGAGGCCTGGCGCGAAACCGCAACCGATGCTGCCGTTGAACGTGCGCGAAACCTTGCCACCCAGGTGGCCGGGGGCCAGATCGATGTGGCCGCCTGGCAGAACGCCATGCGGACGGAGATCAAGAACCGCGTGATCCAGGAGTATTTGCTGGGACGCGGGCCAGGATTGCTCACGCCTGCAGATCGCGGTTCGCTTGGCGGGATGCTTACCGAGCAGTACCGCTACCTGGATCGTTTCGCAGTGGAGATCGCGGCGGGTAATCTCTCCGAAGCGCAAATCTCAGCTCGTGCCGCGATGTACATTCGGAGCGCCCACGAGGCCTATGGGCGGGCACAGGCCAGGGCACGCCACATTACCTTGCCGGCCTATCCCGGCGATGGCAACTCACGTTGCCTGACGAACTGTGGTTGTCACTGGGAATTTCATGGACGCGGGCACCACAAATGGGATTGCTACTGGGTGCTGGGGGATCACGAGCACTGCGTCGATTGTCTGGACAACGCCAGCAAGTGGAACCCTTACACGGTGAGAGGAGGAGAACCAGGATAACACTATGACGACTTTTATGGTCAAGCCTATCGTCCCGAAGTCCCTGAGTACGATCAAGGATGTACGCCTGGCGATACTGAATGCTCTCCGTGCTGAGGGCCGCGAAGAATGTAAGCTGTTGCAGCAAACCACCGCCCACTGGACTCACGACAAGCCGCGCTTTGAAACATTGATTGGCTTTGCCGGCGGGGACGCTTCACTACTGGTGGGGCCGGGCGGGTCCATCACCGGCTCACAGAAATGGGTATGGTTGGACGAGGGAACCCGTGCGCATGAGATCAAACCGAAACGCGCCCGTTATCTGGTCTTTCGCACTGGTTACTCTGCTGGCTCTACCCCAGGTACTTTTGCCACCAAAGCCGCCAGCACCAGTGGCGAAGTGGCGCGGGCCAAGATTGTGCATCATCCGGGCACGAAGGCCCGCGGGTGGTCGATCCTGCTCCAGAAAGAACGTTGGCGCCCTTTCCGGGAACGCATTAACAAGGTGATAGAGGAGATAGCAAAGTGAGCAATAACAGTTTACCACAGGACATCCGGCCAGATTGGCTGAACGTGATCCGCCGGCTCCAGAGTGTGGCCTGCCAGCAGCGCGGATATGCCATCATCACCATGAGCGTGGTAGTAGATAGCAATGGATGTCCAGTCTTCTGGCAATCACCGCAGATGATACAACTTGAACCTGCAGAGGGTGCCGCGAAATTCATGGCGCAGGTGGTCGCGGGAATGCGGGACAGATAACGACCTTTACTTAGAGTTCGGGTCTTACAAAGGCTTCGGCCGCCGGGCTGTTTTAATCGGCGGCCTTTCTTTTTCTGATCTATTCTATTGTCAACTTTCCAGAACGAATAGCCTCTTCCCGGTCTGGGTCTGCCAGGTGCCCACCTGCAGCAATAAAATGCTTATCTCGCTCATATAGCTCTTGGTCGCTGAGAGGTTGGCAAAGCGGGGCGATGTCGGGAACATACCCTTGCCAGAATCCAGAGTTCGGCATGCAGCCGAACCCGAGATTCTCCAGAGCGATCCTGCAAGCTCGGAAATCTTTGGTCAGGTGAAAACCATATACTTCCACTTGCTGCCGCCGTTCATTCACCACGATCTCGGCCCCTTTCACTTCGTCCATGGTGTGAAGCTTTTCGGCTAACTGTTTCGCGTCCACTATTCTCTCCTGTTGCAAGTTATAAGTGATATAATTCCATTATAGGTTATGTTGTCAAATTGTCAATGCCTCAAGTATTAAGTGAGTTATAGGAGCAGATTCTGAAAATGCTTGACAATCACTACAGGATGCGCTACAATGAATGCAAGCAGGTTGCCCCCTGCCCCTTCCTGTCTGTGCCCGGACTGGGTTTGCCCCCCCCGTCCGGGCGGTTTTTTATCAGACTTGCTTCGAGGTGGTGATGATTGGTCTTTTTCTAAAAGATGGTAAGGACGTAGCAGCAGGTCGCAAGACAGTAGTCGTACTGCCTCGCAAAGAAGCCATTGTTGGGCGAGCCATGATCATGTACCCGATATCAGGAGCACGACAAGCGTCTGCCATCGCCACGGTCTTGCCGCCGCAGGAAGTCGATATTGTCGGTTTCGAGGCTGCCGAAGCCTGTCATGGGATATCGCAGCACGTCCGCAAGGCCCTATGGCCTACAGCAGAGAAGTTCTACTTGTACTCGTTGGTAGATGTGGAGCCGTTTCAGGAGCCCTTGCCCTTGCCGGGTGAGCCCGGCGGGCGGGTGCGTTGTGATCTACCCGGAATCGCCGTGCTGCGGTTGGTCGATCGCCATAACGACCCGGAAGATCCAACTTGCCTTACTTGCTTGTGGGAGGAAATCGCATGACGAATCTGTTAACGAATGGTGGTTTTGATGGCGGCGCATGGCACAAGACCCACACCGGCCAGGAGTTTGGTGAGATCGAGGTGCCGGAAGCCTGGACCTGTTTCTGGAAGGAAGGTGGCTCTGTCCCGCACGATCCTGGGAACGAGCAAGGGTACCGGCGGCCTGAGTGTAAGGTCATCGAACCACAACCGCCTTACCTGGACCCGCCACGGGTGCGTAACGGCGGAGCCTGGCAGTTATTCACCTTGTGGGGAATTCATGACGCCGGCCTATACCAGCGCGTGGCGGCCCCTGCTGGGGCCACGGTGCGTGTCACCGCCTACACCCATGCCTGGAGTTCCCAGAGCGATAAGGTCAAGGAAGGTAGTATCCAGGACGATAACTTTGCGCAGCAGGTCGGCATCGATCCCACCGGCGGGACTGATCCGTGGGGCGCCTCAGTCGTATGGGGACCAGTCCAGCACCTCTATGACGCTTACGGCCGGGTACTATCGACCGATGTAGTAGTGGGTAACACCGGGATTGTGACCGTGTTCCTGCGCGAGGTCGTCAAGTGGCGTTACAAGCACTGTGACGGTTACTGGGATGACGTCAGTCTGGAGATCGTCACCCCTGGCGGTGGCGATGGTGACGGTGACGACGACGATAATGATGATGATAGCGGAATTGTGGATACCCTGGCGCAGTTGGTGACCGCGCTCAACGGCATCCGCGACGTGATTGAACAGGTCGGCGGCGAGATCGCGGAGCGGCTCGCCGCCGTCGTCATCCCCGACGATGAGGATGACGAGGACGGCGAGCCGACTACTCTGCCCTGTACGGCGACCGGGTCCAAGATTGGCGCCCACTGCATTGCTGCTGGTCCGGTGCCAGCAATGGTGCGGGATGCCGTTGCCGGCGGAGCGCATCTTGCCGTAGTCAAGGCGGTCGACAACTGGGGCACGCTGGTGGAGGTCAAGCGGGACTCCTCTGCCACCATCACGATCGGGCGGGTCACCCACCCACTGGAAGGTTGCCCGGGTGTGGCCGACATCGACACCGACCTGGCCGACCTGGCCCGCCGGATTATGGCCTATACCCTGGATAAGATCATCGCCACCCCGGAAGCCGCAGCCTCGATCGACTACTACGAGCCGGTCAACGAACCAGATCCCGCCGGGGTCGCCGGTTACACACGGCTGGCCCAACTCATGATCTACTGCATGGACATCGCCGAGCAGCATGATGTCCACCTGGCGCTGCTCTCGCTCAACTGCGGCACGCCGGAGTGGGACGAAATGCAAGCCCTGGTTGCCAGCGGCATGTTCCAACGGGCACGCGCCGGTGGGCATGTCATCGCCTTGCACGAGGGGACGCTACCCGACCTGGACGGGCATAAGGCCTGGACTGCTCCCATTGATCTATGGTGGGGTGAAGGTCACACGATCCCTGGCGCGCCTGATGTAGACGACTCCGGGGCACTTTGCTTCCGCTATCGTTACTTGCAATATCTCATGCAACAAGCGGGTACGGCCTGTGAGGTGCCTATCGTTATCACGGAGTTCTATACCTGTTACGATGCTCCAGGCCCCGAGGCGCTGGACGGCATCATCTGGTATGACAACGAGACGCGGTACGATCGGCTGTTGTTGGGTTTTTGCCCGTTCACCTTCGGGCCGACCGGATCGTGGAAGGATCAGGACTGCTTCGAGTACGGGGCTACGCTGGCCGACCGAGTCATACAACTGAAAGATCGGGTGAACGCGGCACCAGGCGAACCGGCAACTCCCATAGAGCCAGAACTGCCCACGTTATCGATCGTCGACCTGCGGGGCACGCTCATGGTCAACCCCGCCAGTCCGTGGTACCCCTGGAAACGTCGCACGCTCTCCGAGATCACCACGATCTTCGTACATCATAGCGCCGGGGCGTGTGGTAGCGCCAAACAGCTTGTGGAAGGCATTGCGGCCTACCACTGCTCGGCCACCGACAAGAACCGGCCCGGCATCTGCTACGCCTATATGATCGGGGCGGACGGGACCGTCTGGCAGACTTCTGACTTGGAAGACGTGGTATTTGCTCAGGGCAGCACCACCAGCCCTGACGACGAGAACCGTTACGGTGTGGCCGTCTGCTTGCTGGGCTGTTTCATCAACGGGGCAGAGCCGACCACAGCCCAGCTCGTTTCTCTGGAAAAGCTAATCCCTCACCTTGAAAACCTTGTTGGTAAGGCCTTGCGCGTATGGGGCCACAAGGACGTGATCGCCACCAAATGCCCGGGTGATTCCTGGCCGTTCCGGCCTGGGTGGGGCCTGGTCACGACTCCACTGATCGGTGTGCACGATGAGGGTAGCACGCAGACCGGCGCGGAATGGCTCGCCGATCTCGGTAAGCCTGCTTTGGTGGTGCGTCCGCTCTACGTGAAAAACTATGAAGGAATGGCCCCTGACTATTCCGCCGCGGAGGCCGCGGGCTTACGGGTAATCGTCAGCCTGCGCTGGTCGTGGTCCAGCGATAAGGGTGGGGCGGGAACTTTACCTGATCGGGAGGGTCGTGAGTGGGTCCCGTTCCTCTCGCGGGCGTCGCGGATCATCAACGAGTCGCGCGGCGTGTGGGGTTGGTCCATCGGGAACGAGGTCAACAACCCACGGGAGTTCCCCGCGATGCGCGACCTCACCGCCGCGGACGCCGCCGCCGCCTTCAACCAGCTCGCCGCGGTTTGTCCAGATGCCCGCCTGGCCCCGGCCTCGCTGGACCCGTTCAATGCGCAGGCGGGCGACCCGCGCGAGTGGCTCGCCGGAATGTGGGGCGCGCTGCTGCACATCCCGGCCTTCGTAGACGCCCACGGGTACATCCACGGGCCGGATCGTGATCTTGTGGGCAGCGACGCCCACTTCACCGACCCGCCGCTGGAATGGCAGTTCTACAATTACCCCGGCTGCGTCACCGCACTACTGCGTTGCTTGCCAGCGAAGTACGCTCAGTTACCCATCTATGTGACGGAGTTCAACCATATCACTCGCGCTGACGGCAGCCTGGGTTGGGAGAGCGGGCAGGTCGTCGAAGACATCATTGCGGACGCCGTCGAGGTCGCCGGCCAGTGCCGTTTCGCTGGGCTGGCGCTGTATCGCTGGCGCGGGGATGAATGGGAGATCGTAGGTAATCAGCGCGTGCGACGGGCCATTGCACGCGCCATAGGAGCAGCTTAGCAGAACATGCCCTACTCGAATTTACCAGAGGAATTATGGGATAAGATGGATTCTTGCGTCGCATCTCGAGTTGCAGAAGGTGCGGACAAGGCCGAATCCATTGCGATTTGCTATGCTGCCGTCACGGGCCGCAAGATCGTCGGGGCTACGCTTGGCGTGCCGGATAACAACTACCTTTTACTGAGTACTCGCACCTGCTGCACTCCAGACTGCTCACGCGCCGCCGGATGGGTAGTGAATGCCGGCGGCAAGGAGCTGAACTACTGCAATACACACTTGCCGCTGGGATTGAAAACCCTGACCGCGCACGGGATACGCTTTGACGTCAAGGCCGACGACTTGGTGCGAGTTCCGCAACCCGGCCCGGTCGCCGTCAAGCTGGCCGAAGAAGTGGGGCGAGATGACGTGACCGCAGAGATGATACAACGCGAGATTATTGACCCCTGGCGGATGGCGACCATCGGGACCCCAGCCAGTGATCGGTTACAGCTGCTGGTCGCCCGGACGTTTGGGCACTCCTACCCGAAAAGCCTGGAACTGTTGATGAAGGTGCTCCACTGGGACCTGCTGTACGCCATTGGCCAGATCTATAATGACACCGAGGCGTTCTTGCAGGGCAAGGGATTCCAACGCTGGCAAACGATCCCGGTGTATCACCCTTACGTTACCTCCCACGCGGTCACGAAGCAGTGGCAGGTTGGTGACGAGGTGCGCATAAAACTAAACCCGGCTACATCGTGGAGCCTGGACCCCACCGAGGCGGCACGAGTAGCAATGTTCCTTTCCAGCCCGGGTTCACCGGCCCTGGTGCTCAAAACGTTCATCCCGGCGAGCTGCGTGATCAGCACGGCACGCACCGGCTTCGGAACACCGGGCACCGAAGAGTTGGTGCTGGCGGGTGGGGAGTACGAGGCCCTGGTGCATCAACGCTTCGAGGGACGGGTCAAGGAAGGTAGCTTCGTTACCATAGATGACCGGGTCACGTTCCTGGGCG
>JBAZOP010000105.1 GCA_041648665.1 bacterium
GTGGGGGAGGCAGTAGCCACCTACAACTTGCAGATCGAGGGCAACTGCAACTTCTTTTGCGGTGGGGTGCTTGTTCATAATTGCATCATTGTGGACGACCCCCACAACGTCATCGAGGGCGAGTCCGCCACCCAGCGGCAGGCGGTGCTCGACTGGTGGGACCAAGCGATGTCCACCCGCCTCAACGACGCCAAGACCGGCGCGTACGTGATCGTGATGCAGCGCGTCCACCAGGACGACCTCACCGGCCACCTGCTGTCCCAGGCACGCGGCAGGTGGGAGCACCTGTGCCTGCCCGCCCGGTACGAGGGCCGGAAGACCATCTCCACCAGCCTCCACCTCCAAGACTCGCGCCAGCAGGAAGGCGACCCGCTGTGGCCTGAGCAGTTTGGGGACGAGCAGCTCAAGGATCTGGAGGGGCAGCTCGGCTCTTACGGGTCTGCCGGCCAGCTCCAGCAGCGCCCGTCTCCGCGCGAGGGCGGCATGTTCAAGGTCAAGTACCTGCTCCAGAACATCATCAACGAGGTGCCCGCCGGATTCATCCGGCACTCCATCCGCTACTGGGACAAGGCCGGGTCCGTCGGCAAGGGCTGCTACAGTGCGGGCGTCCTGATCCACGAGCTGCGCGACCGCACCTACGTCATCGCCGACGTGGTGGCCGGGCAGTGGGGAGCCTTGGAGCGGGAGGAGCGCATCAAGTCCACCGCCGTCCTCGACGGGCGGGCGGTCCGCATCTGGTGCGAGCAGGAGCCGGGCAGCGGCGGCAAGGAGAGCGCCGAGGCCACCGTCCGCAACCTGCGCGGATTCATCGTCAAGGCCGACCGGGTCACAGGCGACAAGGTCAGTCGGGCCGAGCCGTTCGCCGCGCAGGTGGAGGCGGGCAACGTGTTCATCCTCAACCGTCCCTTCACCAAGGACTACATCGACGAGCTGGAGCTGTTCCCCAACGGCAAGTACAAGGACCGGGTGGACGCCTCGACCGGCGCGTTCAACAAACTCACGTTCAAGCAGATCGCCCCGCATGTCGGCAGCGACCCCCGGCCCGAGGAGCTGAGCCTGGTCAGGACGGGCGGGGAGTATGCAGATTTATTTGCGCAAGCCAAGACCCCCGAGGAGCGGGCGGCGCTGGAGCGCGTGTTGGCCGAGGAGGGGGTGCCGGCATGAGCAACAGCACCTTATCGCTGTCAGATCAACTGCGCGCCCGCATCAAGGCGCAGCGGACCAAGTCCACGCCTGTCCCCGCCCCCGCCAGCGACGGGCATGTGTACAGGACTGACGAGACACCGAACCAGAAGTTTCACCGCATCTACAACGACCCCGACTGCTGGACAGGAACGAGACTATCATGATCGCAAGCCGAGACACGCACGTCCCCATCTCGCCGCACAGGGCCGACGCCATGCACAAGACGTTCGAGATGTTGGATCAGGTGGTCCGTCCGGTCATATTTGAGGTGGGGCGCACCCGCAGCGAGGTCGCCCAGTTCAGCTCTTGAGGAAACCCATCTGATGAACATACTGACCAGAATCAAGGCGGCGCTGTTCCCCAAGGTCGTGGCCGCCAGCCTGCCGAGCGGCGTGCTGGAGTTCATGACGCGGTACGGCAAGGTCCCTGACGTCAACCAGGAGGCCCTCGTTCGCAAGTACTGGGGGTGGACGTACAGCTGCGTCAACGTCACGGCCACACGCCTCGCCTCCACGCCGCTCAAGCTGTACGCCAGTCGAGGCAAGGGCGAGAGCAAGGTCGGCAACTTCTCCGCCAAGGCCGTGGGCAAGGAAAAGACGCAGTGGCTCCGCTCCCGCATCGGCAAGAGCATCGACCACGTGGCCGGAGCCGAGGACTTCGAGGAGCTGGAGGAGCACCCGCTGCTCGACCTGCTCCAGAACGTCAACGACCAGGAGAACGGCTTCGAGATGAAGGAGCTGACCTCCACCATGCTCGACCTGACCGGCAACGCCTACTGGATGCTGGAGAAGGACAAGCTGAGCGTGCCGAGCAAGCTGTTTGTCCTGCGCAGCCAGTGGGTGCGGATCATCCCCGACAGGGACAAGTTCGTCAGCGGCTACTGGTACGGGTACAACAACATGTTCGGCAGCGACCAGCGCCTGGAGCTGCCGCCCGACGCCGTCATCCACTTCAAGTACCCCAACCCGCTCGACCCGTGGTACGGCATGGGGCCGGTGCAGGCGGCGGCCTACAGCATCGAGAGCGCCGAGCTGCGCGAGAAGTTCACCCTCGCCACCATGTCTAACATGGCTCGCCCCGACCTGATCGTCAAGTACCTGGAGGGCGAGCTGGATCCGACCCAGCGGGCGCAGGTGGAGCGGGAGTGGAACGCCACGTTTCGGGGAGCCAAGAACGCCGGCAAGATCAAGGTCACCGACTTCCGGTATGAGATCGACAAGGTGGGCTGGAACCCCAGCGAGCTGGACTTCAACAGAGGCGAGGACTGGATTCTCAAGAAGATATGCGCCGCCTTCCCTGTGCCGCTCGGCCTGATCGACAGCAGCTACATCTCCCGCGCCCCGCGCTCCGGCATGGAGGGGAGCGACCTGTTCATGGCGCAGTTCAACACGCTCCCGCGCTGCACCCGCATCGAGGAGAAGCTGAACGAGCAGCTGTGCCCCATGTATGACGAGCGCCTGTTCGTGGCGTTCGACAACCCGGTGCCCAAGGACCGCGTGCTCCAGAACAGCGAGGACGCGCAGCGGCTCAACACGTTTCAGGTCACGATCAACGAGATCCGGAAGCGCAACGGCGAGGACCCCGTCGAGTGGGGCGACGTGCCGCTGGCTCCGATGGGAATTGTCCCACTGGGGAGCGCGCAAACAATGCCCGCAGAGGCAGGCGCTGCCAGTACAGCAACACAACCCGACAAGGGAGCACGGGCGAACAGTCCTCTCGCGCAGGCGAGCGGCTCTCCCGGTGGGGCGTCAGTCAACAAGCCGCCTGAAGAAGGTGCAGAGGAGGCCACCCTGGCAGAGCGGGTCGAGGCCGCCAAGAAGGCCATGGGCGACGGCCTGGCCATGGAGGTCGAGGGCGCGTACGTCCACCCCACGCTGGCCGGCATGCCGATCAAACTGCGGGTCAGGAACGAGACGGGCCGGTTCGACCGCCACGACCCCGACCGCGTGCGGGCCAGGGACCGGGGCACCGTGGACACGCTGACGGGGCGCAGGGTGAGCAAGGGTGAGGACGAGGAAGGCGGCAGGTGGATCACGATGCGCGGCACCCCGATATTCATCCGCGAGGGCCAGTCCGTGGACGACGCCGTAGCGGAGCGGATCGCTAGCGGCAGGCACATGGGCAAGGAGCGCAGCGACGACGAGATAGCCGACGACCGTGCTACGAAGAGGCAGTTGCGCGCCGCCGACACCAAGATCGCAGACCTGAAGCGGAAGATCGCCGACACACAGGCCAAACTAGAAGAGGTCAAGAACCCCGACGCCACTATCAAGCGCAAAGAGGACGAGTTGAAGGTTGCGCGAGAGCGCCTAGCAGCCGCCGATGCTAAATGCGCCGCCATCGCCAAAACAATCGAGGCCAGTCGAAAACGATCTGAAGAATTGAAAGCCGAATGGACTCGCCGTTGGCCCAACAAGCCCTTGCCCCGCATCTTCAGGAAAGGGGCGGACACCTCCGATCTGGAGAAGAAGATCCTGGCGGAGCTGCACGCCATGAAAGAGGCGAACGACGACCTCGCCGAGCTGATGGAAGAACTGGACGACATCAAGGTATGATCGCCACCCTACAAGACCACGAGCAGAAGGCGCTGGGCCAGCCCCCGCGAGCGGCCGAGCGGCAGCTGCGCCAGATCATGGGGCGCATCTTCCGAGAGCAGGGCGCGGAAGTGGCCGGGCGGGCCGGGGCGCTGGCGCGGTCAGTCAAGGCGTCTCCCGTCCCCGTCCTCTCCGCCTCTTGGGATGCCAAGGTAGCCAAGGCCGTGCGCCCGGTTCTGTTCGGCGTGTTCAAGGCCGGGGGCGACAAGGCGCTCAAGTCCATCCGCCGCTTCCCTATCCACACCCGCAAGATGTCCTGGATGCCCATGGACGCCGTGGCTGAAAGCGCGGAGGTGGAGGTGCACTCGGGCGTGGTGGAGAAGGCCGCCCCCACCTCCGTCGTCATTCCGCCGTGGGTGGACGATCCGGACGTCATTGAGGCACTGGAGGACGAGCTGTTTGAGTTCGCGCAGGGCATCAACCAGACCACCGCCGACGCCCTGCGCGAGGAGCTGATCGAGGGCATGGAGAACGGCGAGACCATCGACCAGCTGTCCGACCGCATCGAGGGCCTGACGCGGGACTGGGAGGGCTTTCGGGCGGAGCGCATCGCCCGCACCGAGACGGCCAGGGCCTACAGCACCGGCCACATCGAGGCGTGGCGCAGCACGGGCGTGGTGGACAGGAAGGTGTGGGTGGCGGCTGGCGACGCCTGCCCGTTCTGCCAGGAGATGAACGGCACCGTGGTTGAGCTGGACGAAAACTTCTTCGACCAGGGCGAGACGCAGGAGACCGAGTGGGGCGGCAAGGACATCGAGATGAGCCACGACTACAGCGACGTGATCGGGCCGCCCTTGCATCCAAACTGTTTGACAGATCCCTACACCCCGGTATTCACAGAACGCGGCTGGAAACCGATAAAGGATGTGGAGGTCGGGCAGCAGGTACTTACTCACAAGGGGCGGTTCCGTAAGGTGTTCAAGAAGCATGTTGTTCCACGACAAGAAATCGTTGAGACGCGCATTACCGCATTGATCGCTGGCAAGAGGAAGGCGCAGCTCACTGTCACTGCTGACCACCCTGTGCTGGTGAACGGGCGGTGGGTGGTCGCTAAAGAGATTCGTGCAGGCCAGACCCTATATGTTCTGGCGGTCAAATGTGCCAGACCGGGATGCAACAACTGGACGCCTTATATGAGCAAATATTGCTCTGGGTCTTGCAGCTCGAAAGAGATTGCGAGAAAACAATGGGCTGACCCGGCACACAGGGAAACGGTCTCAGAGAAAAATAGGAAGTCAATGTTGGATCAGTACTCCAGCGGGAATCGGGACGCATCTCGTGCGTGGGATGTCGGGAGGGGTAATCTGTTTCGGCTTGTTTGGGCTGGCATACGTGAGTGGCCTTTGCGCTCGCCGGAAGCGCGTGCTCGCATGAAGGAGACCACCAACACGCCGGAGCAGCGGCTGGCATCTTCACAGCGGATGAAGAATAACAACCCTAGCCGAATCCCAGAGGTTCGCCGCCGCATGACGGAGTCGTACCGCCGATTTATGCGTGAGCACCCAGAGAAACATCCGAACAGCATCATGGCGCAACGTGGGTTCATGAGCGGTATCGAGAGGCGGATGAAAAAGCTGCTTGAGCAGGCGCGCATTCCGTTCGTGCAGCAACAGCCGATTCTCGGCTATTTTGCGGATTTTGCTATTCCTGATTTGCGGATCGCCATCGAGTGTGACGGGGCTTACTGGCACGACGCCAGCTCGCCAAGGGAAATTCGGAGGCAGCGGGAGATCGAGGCCGAGGGCTGGACGGTATTGCGTTTCTCTGAGGAGGAGATCAACAAGCGTATGGACGAGGTCGCCGAGCGGGTGCTTCGAGTCGCCGCCAACCACACAGGGGAATATGGGTTTGTCCACTGTCGAGTGGTGGGCGTGGCGACCAAGAAGCGGTGCCGCACGGGGACCTTGTGGAATCTGTCGGTAGAGGAGGACGAGTCTTTTATCGCGAAAGGGTTTGCGGTTCATAACTGTCGCTGCGCCGTGGTGGCGGAGCTGGCCGAGGAGAAGATGGTCAGGCAGAAAGGTGGCCCCGGCAGTGGGAACTTTGGACACGCTGGCAGGCCGGGTGAGGTGGGCGGGAGTGGGCCGGGTCAGCCGCGGTTCGCCAGAGATTTACGAGTTCCAGAAGCTGTGGGATGGGAAAATAATTGGCGTTTATCCAACGAGCTTGTCCCCTTGCAGCAATGGGTGGAAAAAGGGGAAATGAAGATTTATGAAATCCCCATATCAAAAATAGATTGGGAGTCCCCTGGCGGACTTTCTGATTATATAAATCTCAATAAAGTAAAAGAGATGGCTGCTGAAATGAAAGAGGGCGCCCATTTTGTTCTTCCTTACGGATTCCAGCAAGAAAACGGCCGGTTTTATGTCAGCGATGGAAACCACCGAATAGCAGCATGGGCATTGTTAGGGCATTCCACAGTTCCATTTGCCGGAAAGACATTGCAAGACCACAAGAAGATGCTTAAGGGCGGCCCCGGCTCTGGCAACTTCGGCCACGAAGGCAGGCCAGGTGAGGTTGGTGGGAGTGGAGAGGGTGGGGGTGGTGGGGGAGATGAAAACAGTCTTAGTAAAGAGAATACAATATGGAATCCTGAGGATGGTTTTCTTGACTGGGAAAAGATTCAAGGACATAAAACCGAGCCACTTCCTTCTGGGCGCGCTGCGGAAAGAGCTTCTGGTATTCTCGACCGGGGTAATGGTACACGATTGCAAGTGAATATATCCGATCTGATTCCTACACAGGATTATACAGGTGCGGATAAAGTAAATGCGATCGCTTCCAAGTTTAAGTTAGAAAAAGCAAATGTGGCTATCTTACAGCAAGGTGATAAATTATATATATACGACGGCCATCATACCTTAGCCGCTGCAATTAAAAACGGAGTTACCTCTTTAATTGCGAGAGTCCAAAAGATATAACATAACAGGAGAACAGCGCAGAATGAAAACGCTACTCAGAATCAAAGAAATGATTGACTACCTGCCCGGCCCAGTAAAGGACGCTGTGCACCATGTAGCCAAGGAGTCCGGCCAGAAGACCGATGACATGGAACTTCACCGCCATACTCACTCCGAGAAGGCTAAGGTTAATGAGATTGACCCTGCTTGCCGCAAATCGTTGGCTTATGTCAGCCATCGGTCGCAAGATAGGGACGACGAGATCGTTATTCCCAAGGCGTTGAAGTTGGACGAATTCAAGAAATACGGCAGCGTCCTCGTCAATCATAATTACAGCCTACTCCCCGTCGGTTCGGACGAATGGATTGAGGCTGACGATTATGGGATTAAAGCATTGACTGTTCATGCCGACACCGGCCCTGGCACGTTGGCCAATGTGGTGTGGGATTTGACGCGGCAGGGCCATTTGAAAGGCCGGAGCGTGGGGTTCGTGCCCACCAGTTTTACCAAGCCCGGAGCGCGGGACTGGGACCACGTGGCCAACAATCTTCAGAGCGATTGGAAGGAGTTTGATAAGAGTCGGGCGGAGAAGTCTATCAGTCGGATCATCACCGGTGGCGTCTTGCTGGAGCATTCGTTCGTGAGCGTCCCTTGCAACGTGGACGCTGAGATGATCGGGGTGGTCAAAGCCATGAACTTGGGGGGCAGGGTCATTAAGCAACTCGGCTGGCGGGTAGACGAGAAGAGCGGCCTCCTGATCACCAAGCAGGCGGAGCCGGAGAAGTGCGTGTGCGACGAGTGCGGGCTGGTGCGCACGTGCGAGCCAGGGACGAAATGCACCGAGGAGAACTGCTTCGGTACGATGAAGCCGAAGAAGGCCGAGGAAGCCAAGGCCGATCAGCGCATCGAGATCACCAGCAAGCAAGCGGAGCCGGCAGGCCCGCGCACGGACGCGCAGCGGGCGCAGGCGCACTTCAAGCTCGGCGAGGAAGACTGGAACGCGCTGTCCGACGAGGAGAAGGAAGCGTACATCGCCAAGCTGCCGCCGAGAGGGTCGGCCGGTATACCGGAGGAGACCAAGGCCGTCCGGCGGATCGAGATCATCAGCAAGGGCGGGCCGGGATCGGGGAACTTTGGGCATGCGGGCAGGCCGGGAGAGATCGGTGGAAGCGGTCCGGGTGGCGGAGATAATAGCCCCAGTAAGGATGCAACACGCGCCAGCAGAATGACTGATTCGTTCATGCGAGGCAAGTTGCTCCGAGAACATGGGAATCTGACTGTCATGCAGGGTCGTACGCATGGGGTGACAGAGGAAGAGCGGGAGGCAGAGAAAAAACTCCATGCGGAAGCTGCGTCCTTGCACAGGAGCGCTGCTGCCGATTATCGGTCACGAGGTGTGGCAGCACACGCATCTTCCCATGAACGCGACGCCGAGATGCACGAGAAGTATGCTGCAAGTAAGGGTTTCCAAGACCCCGCCGCCACCAAGGAGAACCCCAGCATGCCTGGCCATTCGTTCACCGCCTGCGTAGCCTTCATGGAGGACAAGGGCTACGACACCGAGGCGGCCCAGCGCATCTGCGGCAAGCTGCAGGCCGAGTCGGGGGAGAAGGCGCTGCCGGAGCCGGAGGCCGACGCGCTGTACGAGTTCATGGCGGTGGAGAAAGAGGGAGACCCCAGCGGATTCCTTGTGAAAGAGGACGACGGCACCACCCACCTCCCCACCAAGCGCGACGGCAAGCTGGATCACGGCATGATGGGTGCTGCGTGGGCGGCGCTGCATGGCGGTTACCGGGGCAATAAGTATGAAGGCCCCAAGAAGCAGGAGGCCATCAGCAGGCTCAAGAAGCTATACGAGGACGAGAACCTGCCCCTGCCAAGCGAGAAGGGCGCTGGCGAGCCTGCCGTCGTCACGGTCGTCCGTCCCGCCCCGGCAGTCAAGGTGCTGTATGCGCCGCCCGACCCAGTGTTGGTGGCGAAGGGCGTGAGTGCGGCGGTGGAGCGGGCGCTGGCCCGGCGGACAGGGAAGATCCTATGAAGCTTGACGCCGTCAATGGATTTGTGATCGTGGAGGTTTTCTCCATACGAGATTTTGAACGAATGTCGAAACGGCCAGACAACTTTGCCTATCCCCGACGCGGCAAGCAGGGGCGGCGGAAGACGAGGCCGCAAACCGGCGCGGGAAGTCGCGCCACAGTAGAAACCGGGCGGTGGAAATGCCGCCCACAAGAGAGGGATCGAAACAGATGAAAAAGAAAGTGAAACTCAACAAGAGCTGGATGGGCCACGCCGAGGGCACGATCCTCGAGGTGGACGAAGCCACCCTGAAGTCCATTCTGGACAACGAGGCGGGCGAGGTCTACGACGACTCCATCGACCTCAAGCTGGCCAGCGCCACCAAGGGCATCCAGGACGCGGCGGTGAAGGCGGCCACGGACGCGGTCGAGAAGAGCCTGAAAGAGATGGCCTCGGGTCAGAGCAAGATGATCCACATCTCCGTCAAGGACAACTCCGACGAAGACCCGACCTTCGGCTACCTGCCCGGCTGCAACAAGTCGGCGGAGAAGCTGTCCAAGGGCGAGATCAACTTCGCGTTCGGCCGGTTCGCAGTTGACGTGCAGAAGGCGGCCCGTGGCGGGCGTGAGCCCGAGATGCTGATGAAGTGCCGCGAGCGGTCTGAGAAGCTGGTCACCAAGGCTGCCGGAGA
>JBAZOP010000106.1 GCA_041648665.1 bacterium
CTCTCCGTGAAGGCGAACAAGGCACCCTCGCCGCCTGGCTCGCCGAGCGGAATCCCGAACAGACCAAGATCGGCAAGGACCCGCGCGAGGCGGGGCTGGTGAATCGCCTGGACAACGAGACCTCCGGCATCGTCGTGGCGGCGCGGACCACAGACGCGCATTCAGGGCTCAGGCGGCAGTTCAAAGAGGAGGGAATCAGAAAACGCTACCTCGCGCTGGTGATAGGAGAGCCGCCCGACCGCGGCATGGTCGACGCGCCGATCGCGCATCACCCCTCTAAGGCGAAGAAGATGGTCGCATGTGAGACGGAGTCTCTCGCGAAAGAACTCTCGGCGAGGCCGGCCCACACCTCGTTCGAGGTCCTGGAGCGCTACAGTATGAAGGACGCGCGCTACGCGCTGCTCTCGGTCACGATCAAGACCGGCGCGAGGCACCAGATACGCGTGCACCTCGCGCACATCGGTTTCCCGATATCAGGCGACGCGATATACAGGAACCCCAGGAAGAGGGGGCAGGATCCGCTCGCTCCGGCCAGACACCTTCTCCACAGCGCGAAGATCTCCATAGTCAATCCTCTCACGAATAAGCTGATGACCTTCGAATCGCCGCTCCCTCCGGATTTTCAGACGGCGCTCTCTAAGCTCCGCCCGGAGAAGGAGCGTTGACACAGCACCCCTCTGCCTCTATACCCCCTGGCATGCGCATATCCATCATATCGGCCTTCGCAGCCCTGGCCGTGCTCATGGCGGCCTCAGTCATCTTAGTCGGCGACACGGCCGGGGGCGGCTCTCAGGGGCTGGCACTGGACGACCTCTCCAGCAGCAAGGTCGGCACCTTCCCGAAGCTCTGGCGCACATGGCCCACGCATCGCGATGAAGCGGCAAAGGTCTACAGCGTGGCCGAGGAGAACGGCGCAAAATTCATCCGCGCGGACGACGACAAAGACCTCTCCGAACAGATATTCTTGAACTTCGACTGGAATACAGAGGAAAGGCCCATGCTCTCGTGGAGATGGCGGGCGCAAAAACTCCCCGAAGGGGGTAACGAGGCGACGACCGCCTTCAACGACAGCGCGTGTGCAGTCTATGTGGTGGTGGGCCGCTACAAGGGGATCGCCATCAAATACGTCTGGAGCACGACGCTCCCCGTAGGCAAGGTCGTAAACAAGCGCGACGGGAAACTCATGGTCAAGGTCCTGGACAGCGGGCGGGCGGGGGCGGGCAAGTGGGTGAGCCACACGGTCGACGTGGCCCGCGACTACAAGGAGCTCTTCGGCAAGGAGCTGGACAAGAACCCGTCGGGGATAGGCCTGCTCACCGACGGCAACGCCACGCACAAACCGTCGGCCTGCGACTACGCCGACTTCACGATCTCAAGAGAGGCAAGCTGACATGCGGAGCTTGGGCATAATCGTCGCAGCGCTCTTCCTGTGCTCCCTCGCATCGCCGCAGGCGCTGGCCAAAGGCAAAGCGGCCAAACCGACGGCGAAGGCAGCGGCAAAGACGGCGGCAAAGGCGGCCCCCCGCGAGATACCGCAGAGCGTTATTCAGGCCATAGCGGCCGGAGACCTCTCCTCCGCGGTGATCGCGCTGCGAGAGGAACCCCCCAGTCCCAAGAACAATTACCTGATACGCATCGCCACCAGCGTCGTGCTCTCCCAAATAGGCGACAAGCCCAACCTCTCGGAAGAGCACCAGCACCACCAGAACCTCGGCATCGCCTTCCACAACCTCTTTCTCTTCCTGAAGGCGCGAGGAATCACGAATGAGGAATACGCAGACCAGGCCTTGAAAAATTACAAAAAGGCGAGACGAGCCGGAACCGTGTTACACAAGGCCGAGTGCGACCTCCTGACCGCCGCGTTACACGCCTCCATGGGCGACCGAGAAAAAGCGAGGAAGCTGTTCGACAAGATCGACAAGTTCATGCTGCGCAGCGACTTTGAGTCAGCCGAATATCTTGCAACATATTACGCCGCCATGGGCGACGCCGGGAAGGCAAGCGAAGCGATCAGAAGCGCCTATGAGATGAACCCCAATACGACCCTCGTATGGCTCGAAGTGGGGGACGACTTCCACGATATCGAATCGGACCCGGCTTATAAGGAGATGCTCTCCTCGCTGTCAAAGGAGAGGAAGGACAAGGAACTCACTCTCAGCGTCCCGGAGAGCTCCGACCCGAGGCTCCAGATCGAAAACCGGAAACCGGCGAAATAAGCGCCCCGGTCATTCGCCGTCGTTGCCTATGGCCTCCACAGGGCACGAGTCCATGGCCTCTTTGCACTGAGCCTCTTCCTCGACCCCTTCCGGCTGTTTGCCCACGAACGCATAGCCCGCCTCTTCCTGGTGCATGAAATTCACAGGCGCGATATCGCGGCAAAGGTTGCAGTCGATGCATTGAGTATCCACATAGAAACGGCCTTCGACGTTCTCCGGAACCCTGTCTTCGCGGTTCGCCATCAGTCCACCCCCTCGTGAACAAGTTGCCGATTTCGATAACGGCGCAGCAGCGGCATGTCAAGCGCAAAGCTCCCCGCGCCTCAGCCCTTCTCGTTGAAACGGAAGGAGATGCTGTATATCCCGTCCTCGAACGTGGTCTTGAGCGCGAAACCTGCGGCCCGGAAGACCGACATCATCTGTTTGTTCTCGTGCAGCACCGACGCCACGAAACCGTCGATCCCGCTCTTCTGCGCAATCTCAATCAGGAACATGAGGAGCGAGCGGCCTATCCCGCGATTCTGCCACTCGTCCCTCACCAGGAACGCGACCTCGGCCATCTTCTCCTCTTTGGATCCGCGCATGTAGCGGCCCACGGCGAGTATTTTATCTCCGGCCACGTCCTGGATGGTGGCCACGATCGCCATGTCCTTGTCGTAGTCGATGGAGACCAGCGGCATGACGCGAGAGTGCGGCAGGCTCTTCACCGGCTGGAAAAAACGATGATAGACGCTCGTGGACGAGAGCGAATAGAAGAATTCCCTGATCGCCTCCTCGTCCGTGGCCCTGATCGGCCTGAACGATATCTGGCTTCCGTCCGCTATCACCTGGCAGCGCTCCAACTCCTCCGGATAGCGCACGCTGTCCCACGACAGCTCGATCTGGTCCTCGTAGACGTACTTGAACTCCTTCGCCTTGCGCAGGAGCTCCGCTCGGAATTTTGGGTGGGCTATATTCATGAGCTCCATGGCGCGCTCGCGTATGTTCTTTCCGTACAAATCGGCGATTCCGTACTCGGTTATCACGTAGTGCACGTCGCCGCGCGTGGTGACGACTCCGGCGCCCTCGCTCAGAAACGGCACTATCCTCGAAACCGTGCCGTCCATGGCCGTGGATTTCATCGCTATGATCGGCTTGCCGCCGATCGAGCGCTCAGCCCCCCTTATGAAGTCGAGCTGCCCCCCTATCCCGCTGTAGAACTTGTGCCCCAGCGAATCGGCGCAGACCTGCCCGGTCAGATCGACCTGGAGGGCGACGTTTATGGCCACCATCTTGGGGTGCCTGCTGATGACGTAGGGGTCGTTGACGTATTCCGACGGGTGCAGCTCTATCGCGGGATTCCTGTCCACGAACCTGTAGAGCTTCTGGGTCCCCATGACGAACGAAGCCACCGCCTTGCCGTGGTCCAGCACCTTCTTCGAGCCGTTCACCACGCCGGACTCGATGAGCTCCATCAGCTGGTCGGTGAACATCTCGGTGTGGATGCCGAGGTCCTTCTTGTCCTTGAGGAACTCCAGTATCGACTGCGGTATGGCGCCTATCCCCAGCTCTATCGTGGAGCCGTCCTCGATGAGCGATGCGACGTGCCTGCCTATCCGCATTATCGTCTCGTCTACCTCGACGGGATGATATTCCAGGAGCGGCCTCTCCGACGGCACCATATAATCGATGAAATCCACCGGGATCAGCGAGTTGCCGTGCGACCACGGCATGTTGGGGTTGACCTCGGCGACGACCAGGCTCGCGTTCTCAGTGGCGCTCTTCACGATGTCGACCGACACGCCCAGGCTCACCATGCCGTCCTCGGACGGAGGCGTCACCTGTATGAGGGCGACGTCCAGAGGTATCCGGCCGGACTCGAAGAGTCTGGGGAGCTCGGAGAGGAACACGGGCGTGTAGTCTCCCAGCCCCTGTTGCACCGCGTCGCGGACGTTTTCGCTTATGAAAAAACTGTTGAACCGATAGCTCTGGGAAAAACGCTCGCGCGCGTAGGGCGCCACGCCCATGGTCAGGAGGTGATAGATCTCGGCGTCGGAGACGTCGCTTTTCCCCTCCGTGAGCGCCTCGATGAGCGCCTGCGGGGCCGCGCACCCGGTGCCGATGAATATCTTGTTGCCGGGCCTTATGTGCGAGACCGCCTCAGCAGCCGTGACAACCTTGCCCGCGTATTTCGATTTCCAGTCCGTCGATTCCGCCATGACCTCTTCCCCTTATCGGCTCAGGATGATAAGCCGCTGATCCTTACGCGCGCGTCCACCGCCACAGCGCTCGCCCTGTCGCTGGAGACGTTGAGAGGGTTGATGTCGAGCTCCTCTATCTCGGGGAAGTCCATGGAGAGCTGCGATATGCGCCTTATGCACTCCGCCACCAGATCCATATCCACGGACTTCTCGCCGCGCACTCCCTTGAGCAGTTTGTAAGTCTTGGTGCCCACCAGCATCTCGTACGCCTCGTCGCGCGTGATGGGGGCCAGCTGGAACGACACGTCGCGCAGCACCTCCACGTAGACGCCGCCGAGCCCGAACATGAGCATCGGCCCGAACTGCGGGTCGCGCGTCATCCCCACTATTATCTCGCGGCCGCCCTTCACCATCTCCTGCACGAGCACGCCCTGCAGCCTCGCCTTCGGCTCGCGCTGGCGTATGCGCGTCATCATGAGCTCGTATGCATCCCTCACGTCCGACGGCCCCGCCAGCCCCACCTTCACCCCGCCGACGTCGGATTTGTGCACTATGTCGGGCGAGACAATCTTCATCACCACCGGGAAACCGATCGTCGCAGCCGCGGACTCCGCTTCGTTCGCGCTGCGGGAGAGGACCGACTTCGGCACGGAAAAACCGTAGGCGGCGAGGATCGCCTTGGAGTCCTGCTCTCCCACGTTGAACTGGCCCCTCTTGCGGCAGAGGTTGATGACCCTGTCGACCTTCGTGGTGTTGACCGAGAAGCGCGTGATCACGCGCGGCGGCCTCTCGCGCCACTTCGCAAAATCGGAGGTCACCAGCAGAGCCTCCACCGCGCGCTCGGGCGTGGGATAGTACGGCACCTTGCCCCTCTGCAGGATCTCGATGCCCTGGGCGACCCTGTCCGCGCCTATGAACGAGGCGAAGACCGGCTTCCCGAATTTTTTCGACACCGATACGACCTCCCGCGCGGCCTCCGTGGCGTCGGTCATGGCCTGGGGGGTGAGCAACACCACGACCGCGTCCACCCCCTCGTCCTTGAGCACCACTTCCAGCGCCCTGCCGTAGGTCTCGGCCTTCGCGTCGCCCAGTATGTCTATCGGGTTGTGGACGTTGGCCGCAGCGGGCAGGAATGAGAGGAGTTTCTCCTCGGTCTTTTTGGAAAGCTTTGCGAACGAGAGCCCTGCGTTCTCCACCGCGTCCGCCGCCATGATGCCCGGCCCGCCGGCGTTCGTGACCACGGCCACGCGCCTGCCGCCGGGCAGCGGCTGATAGGAGAAGGCCTGCGCATAGTCGAACAGCGCCTCGAGCGAAGGGGCCTGTATTATGCCGCTGCTGCGAAACGCGCACTCGTAAGCCATGCGCGCGCCCGCGAGGCTGCCGGTGTGGGACGATGCCGCAGCCGCCCCCGCCGCGGTAGTGCCGGCCTTGATGAGGATCACGGGCTTCTGCTTGGTCACCCGCTCCGCGGAGCGCATGAAATGCGGGCCGTTTATTATGTTCTCGAGGTAACCCACGATCACCTTGGTATCGCCGTCCTCACCCAGCTCCTCGATCAGCACCTCCTCGTCTATGTCGACCTTGTTCCCGATGCTGATGAGCTTTGAAAATCCTATGTGGTTGCGGAGCGACCAGTCGATGATCGCTGTGCACAGCGCCCCGGACTGGGAGATGACGGCTATGTCCCCCTCTTCCGGATGGTTGGCCGCAAACGACGCGTCCATCCTGTGCTTGGTGTTGATCAGCCCCAGGCAGTTGGGGCCCAGGACCCTCACGCCGCTCGTCATCGCCGCGTTGTAGAGCCTCTTCTCGAGGTCCGCCCCCTCGGCGCCCACCTCCTTGAATC
This sequence comes from bacterium, assembly GCA_041648665.1. Taxonomy (NCBI): domain Bacteria; species bacterium. The sequence goes on from JBAZOP010000106.1 coordinate 6,243, forward strand.
CGGCGGATATGACGATGGCCGCGCCGATACCCTTGCGGCCGCACTCCTCGATGATCTCGGGCACGAGCTTCGCCGGGACCGCGATCACGGCCAGGTCGACCCCGTCCGGCACCTCTCTCAAATCCTTGTAACACTTGCGCCCCATCACGTCCGGCGCCTTCGGGTTCACGGGATATATATCGCCGGAGAAGCCGTGCTCCACGAGGTTCTTCACGACGGAGTGGCCGACCTTGCCCTCCTCGCGGGACGCCCCGACCACGGCCACAGAACGCGGCATGAAAAGTTTATTTAACACGGCCCTCCTCCGATCGCTTTCCGTTCAGGCATTCAAGCAATTTATGGGCATCAAAGCAATTGAGAATATCGCCCTTGGCGAGCCACCCCTTGCGCGCCACGTTCACGCCGTAACCTATCAAGCCCATGTCGTCCGGAGAATGCGCGTCAGGGCAGATGATGAACTTCACGCCCTTGTCCCTGGCGCGCTTGCACCAGCGCCAGTCCAGGTCCAGTCTCTGCGGGTGCGCGTTGATCTCCATGGCCACGCCCAGCTCGGCAGCCGCGTCCAGCACCCGGTTCATGTCCACGGCGTAGGGGTCCCGCGCGAGCAGGAGCCTTCCGGTGGGATGCGCGAGCGCATGCACGAACGGATTGGATATCCCCTTGATGATGCGCCTCGTCATCTCCTCCTCAGGCATGTTGAAACGCGTATGCACCGAGGCGATCACGATGTCGAAGGCGGCGAGGAGATCGTCCTCGAAGTCGAGCAATCCGTCCGCCAGCACGTCCACCTCGATGCCCTTGAGCACAAGAAAGTTCTTAAACTTTTTATTGAGCGCGTCGATCTCCCGGTGCTGCCTCTTCACGTCCGCAGGCGTAAGCCCGTGCGCCACGGTCAAAATTCGGCTGTGGTCGCATATCGCCAGGTATTCGAAGCCCATGACGCGCGCAGCCTCGGCCATCTTTTCTATCGAGGCCTCTCCGTCGGAGTAATTCGAATGCACGTGCAGCACGCCCTTGAGATCCCCATCCTCCACCAGCTTCGGCAGCTTTTTACCCTCCGCCGCCTCCAACTCGCCCATGTCTTCGCGAAGCTCCGGCTCGACATAGTCCATGCCGAGCGCCGCAAAGAGCGCGGCCTCGTCCGCGCATTTCATCGATTTTTCGGACCCTTCCTTGAAGAGGCCGTACTCGTTGAGCTTGAGGCCCATGGACTTGGCCCTCGCGCGCATCCGGACGTTGTGCTCCTTGGATCCCGTGAAGTGGTGGAGGGCGAACGGGAACTGCTCTTCGGTAACGACCCTGAGGTCGCACTGCACGCCCGACTCGAGTATCACCTCGGATTTTTTCTCTCCGTGCTGGAGGACCCGCTCCACGATCGGCATCGAGACAAAGCGATCCATGACCTTGACCGGATCCGTCGAGGCGGCGATCATATCCACGTCGCCCACCACCTCCCTGCGACGCCTCACGGATCCCGCCACCTCCAAGCGATCAACCTCCGGCCACGATTCCACCATCTCGTGAACGGCCTTCGCCTGCGCCGCGGCCTCGGAGAACAGGCGCTTCCCCGCGAAGCGGCGCAGCATCGCTATGCCCGCGAGGATCTTTTCCTCCGTCTTTGCGCCGAAGCCCGGGGCGCCGGCTATCATGTGCCGCTTGCATAGGAACTCGAGCTCGCCAGCGCTCTTGATCCCCATCCCCCTCCAGAGATGCGCCGCCTTCTTGGGCCCGAGGCCGGGTATGGAGAGCATCTCGATCACGCCCTCGGGCACCGATTTTTTGAGACCCGCATACTCCGCGATCTCGCCGGACCTGTAGAGCTCCGCGATGTGATCGGCCAGATTTCGGCCGATCCCCTTGATCTCGACCAGCGCGTCCTTCTCTATGAGCGGACCGATCTCTTCGGCGAGGCCGTCCACTGTGCGCGCTGCGTTCTCGTAGGCGCGCACCTTGAACGGATTTGCGCCGGTGAGCTCCATCAGGACCGCCAGCTCATGGAGGGCTTCTGCGATCTGTGCCTTGTCCATAAAAAACCGTGACCCGTCACGGGTTCTGTTTTATTCCGTATTGCTTGATCTTGCGATAGAGGGTGTCGCGGCCGATGCCGAGAACTTCCGCAGTTTTTGAGATGTTCCACTCGAATTTCCGCAGCATGGTCTCGATATGCTTCGCCTCCAGCTCTTCGAGCGACCCGGCCTTCATCCGCCCGGGGCCGGAGCGCGTCTGGGTCTCCAGCACTCCCAGGGATAAGTTCGACGCCTTTATCTCGGGCGGCCGGCCGAAGACCGCGGCCCTCTCTATAGCGTTCTGCAGCTCGCGGACGTTCCCGGGCCATGCATAGGACATGAGCATATCCTCCGCGTCCTTTGAAAACCCGGTGAAGGGCTTGCCCACCTTGAGCGAAAAAATCTTCAGGAAGTGTTGAGCCAGCGGGATCACGTCCTCCATCCTCTCCCTGAGCGCCGGTATGTGTATGGGCAGCACCGAGAGCCTGTAGAACAGATCCGACCGGAACTCCTTCCTCTCAACCGCAGCTTCCAGATCCTTGTTCGTGGCCGCGATCACGCGCACGTCCACGCTTATCTCCTTCACGCCACCGATCCTTTGAAATGACCTCTCCTGCAGCACCCGCAGGAGCTTCGTCTGCAGGCCCTGCGAAAGATCGCCTATCTCGTCGAGGAATACCGTGCCCCCATTCGCGTGCTCGAACTTTCCGTGCTGCATCTCCACGGCGTCGGTGAACGAGCCCTTCTCGTGACCGAAGAGCTCGTTCTCTATCAGGGTCTCCGGCATCGCGGCGCAGCTGACGGCAACGAAGGGCTTCAGCTTGCGCGGGCCGTTGTAGTGGATCGACGTCGCCGCAAGCTCCTTGCCCACTCCGCTCTCGCCGGTGATGAGCACCGTGGCGTCGCTCTCCGACAGCTGCTTCAACTGAAGCACGATCGCCTTCATGATATCGCTCCTGCACGTCAATCGATCGAACCCGTGTTCCCTGGCCACCTCCTGCTCGAACTGCGCTATGGTCCTGAAGGCCTTTCTCGACTCTATCGCATTTCCCAGCTTCACCCACAGCGCGCCGAAATCTATCGGCTTGACCA
>JBAZOP010000107.1 GCA_041648665.1 bacterium
TACTTCGCCTCGATCGGCGAGGCCGAGGATCTGGCGGCGGACGGCGACGCGCTGACGCCCGCCACCCTGACCGAGTCGAGCGAGACCTCGACCGTTGCCCACTCGGGCAAGGCGTTCGAGATCACGCGCTGGGCGCAGAGCGGCACGGGTGACCCCTACGCCGAGGGTTCGCGCCAGATTCTGGTCGCGCTCAAGCGGCGCCTGGACAAGGCCCTCATCGACGCGGCCAAGAGCGCCACCGGCTGGGGTTCGTACACCTACGACCGCAGCGCCATCGGCGACGGCAAGATCACCTACGACTCGCTCACCGAGACGCTCGCGCTGTTCGGTGACGAGACCGGGGACCTCGCGGCCCTTGCGCTGCACAGCAAGGTCTACAAGGACCTTCTGCAGATCAAGGACACCACGGGCCGGCCTCTGTGGGTCGACACCTCGGGCGTGGGCCTGCCGAAGCTGACGGCCCTCGGCATCCCCATCATCGTGAGCGATCGGCTCGCGGCTGTCGCGACCGTCTACCCCGGGCTGCTCCTGAAGAAGGGTGCCCTGGCTGCGTGGATCGACGACGCGGCGCTCGAGGTGCTCACCGACGTGGACGTGCTGACCAACGCGGACATCGCGGCGGTGCACATGTACTACGTGGTCCACCGCTACCTGCGATACGACGGGCTCAGCAAGCCCGGCGTGGCGATCCTCAAGACGAAGTGAGGAGTCGCCATGGGAGTCGGACCGATCAGGCTTCATCGCAAGCAGGCGCAGCAGAAGCGCGCGGCGGCCAAGACACGGGCTGAGATCGAAGCCGCTGCCGCGGAGCAGGCGCCCACCAGGGAGGCCGACAAGGCCCAGAGCGCGCAGCAGGATCAGCGGCGCAAGCACTGATCCATGACCGCCACGATCAAGTCGCACCGCAGGTATTGCCTGCTCAAGCGCAGGTACAACCTGCTGTGCGGCGAAGAAGGGCTCGCGGCGGTATGGCGCGCAAAGCAGGAGGCAGTGCCCTCAACGGCATTGCCTCCTACCTTCCCGGCGCTCTCCACGCTGGCAGCGTCCGGGTACACGACGAAGGCAGACATCGACGGGGCTGACCAAGACGAGCTCGTCGGCGTCGGACTCACGATCAGCGAGGCGGTGGCGGCGCTGGCCGCCCTCGCCCTGCTCTGAGGACATCATGGGATACAAAATGGAAAATGGTCGCTGGGCCGACACCGACGACCTGACTCTCGCTGACGCTCTGGCCGTGTCTGGGGACACGGACGGCGACAGCGTCGAGCTCGGGGACTGCGGCGTTGCCCGGCTCACTCTCACCGTGGCGGCGATCGGCGCTGGAACCACACTCACCGTCTACATCGAGACCTCCGCGGACGATACGACGTTCCGCGCTGTCTCGAACTTCACCGCAATCGCTGCACCCGGGGCCGAGATCCTCTCGTTCTCCGGCCTCGATCGCTTCGTGCGCGCCCGCTATTCGTTCGCGGGCGGAACCACCACCGCAACCGTGAGCATCAGCGGCGAAGCCGTCTGATCCAAGGGAGACACTCCGATGACTTCACCGTACGGACATCCGCAAGCCAACTCCGCTGAGAACCCGCCCACCTACACGGTACGGGCCAGCTACACCGCCGACGTTGCTGACCTCACGGCCGCAACGACCACGTGCGACACCGCCGTCACGCTCGTCGAGAACGACCTCGTGCTGCTCACCGAGCAGAGCACGGCCGCCGAGAATGGCATCTACCAGGTCGGCGTCGTCGCCTCTGGCGTGGCCCCGCTGACCCGGTACGAGAAGTGCCGCAGCGCCGCCGGCCTGCCTCCGGGCTCGACCATCTTCGTCTCCGAGGGCACGGCTCGCGGCAACACGCGCTACGTGCTGACCACGAACGCTCCGATCACGCTCGACACCACGTCGCTCACGTTCGGATGCCTCGACTCGATCATCCACGTCGGCGCGCATGCGCTGGTGCTGACCACGACGGGCGCCACCGGCGTCACGCTGCCCACCACGGGCACGCTCGCCACGCTCGGCGGAACCGAGACGCTGGTCGGCAAGACGCTGACCACGCCCACGATCGGCGACATGACCAACGCCGGCCACACCCACGCGAACGCGGCGGGCGGCGGGCAGATCACCGACGCGGCCCTGAGCGCGGCTGTGACGGCCGCCAAGGGCGGGACCGGCCAGGCCGGCGGCTACACCATCGGCGACATGGTGTACGCCTCGGCTGCCGCGACGCTCTCGAAGCTCAACATCGGCACCGCGATGCAGATCCTGCGCACGAACGCCGGCGCGACCGCTCCCGAGTGGGGCGGCGTCGACATCGGCCAGCTTCCCACCATCACGGCGGCCATCGGCGGCACGGGCCAGGCGGGCGGGTACGCCGTGGGCGATCTGCTCTACGCATCCGCTGCGGCCACGCTGAGCAAGCTGGCGATCGGAACCGCGAACCAGATCGTCAAGGTCAACGCGGGCGCGACGGCGCCCGAGTACGCGACCGTCAGTGGGACTGCCGACCACGTCACCGTGACCCCTGGCGTCGGGACTCTGGCGTTCGACGTGGGCGCGCACGTGGTCCAGCTCGCGGACGTGCAGACGCTGACCAACAAGCGCATCGTGTGCAAGCCGTACACGGTCGCGTTCGTGGGCGGCGCCGACACGATGGCGATTGCCGACGGCAACTACGGCTGGATCGACACCGTCACGCAGAACAGCACGCTGACGATCGACAACGCGGGTGCCGTGCTGGGCGACATCATCGAGGTCAACCGCGACGACTCGGACGCGTTCACGGTCGCGGTCACGGACGGCGTCACCACGTGGATCACGATGACGGCCAGCAAGTTCGCCGGCATCACGCTGCGGTTCAACGGAACCAGCTGGATCCCGGTGGGCGTCTACCAGCAGGCGTAAGCCCGCCCGGCCTGATCCATGACTGCCTACAACGAGACAGCCGTCACGCTTGCGGCCTCTGCGGCGCGCGGCACGAGCGGGACCGGCACTGCGGTGGACCTCGGTGTCTGCACCATGGCCCGCCTCGTGCTCGCGTGCTCGGCTGTCTCGGGGACCGGCTCTCCTACGCTGACCGTCACGGTCCAGACGAGCCCGGATCAGCTCGCATGGACGACGGCCACCGCGTTCACCGCCCGCACCACCGTGGGCACCCAGGAGATCAACGTCGCTGGGTGCTCGCGGTACGTGCGAGCCATCTGGACCATCGCCGGCACGGGCCCGAGTTTCACGTTCGGGGTCTCGGGCTCGGCATTCGTGGTCTACTGCAGCCCGACTGACCTGTACGGGCTGGCGATCCCACAGCGCGCCCTGGCCGACATCACGGCCGACACGATGGCGCGGGCCATCAAGAGCGCCAGCGAGGATTTGGATGGGCGGTTCAACCGTCGCTACACGTTCCCGCTGGTCTCCTGGTCGACGGAGCTGACGCAGCATGCGGCTGAGCTGGCTGCGTTCACGTGCCTGACCACGCGGGGCACGTCGCTCGACGGGCAGGACTGGGACGTTCTGAAGGACATCCGAGACTCGGCGCGCAGCTGGGCCAAGGGTGTCGGAAACAAGAGCATCGACCCGCCCGGGATCGTGGACTCGACCGCAACGGTCGATGAGGCCGGGCCGGTCATGTACACGAACACGAAGCGAGGCTGGGGCACGTGAGCGGCGTCGAGGGGATCGAAGGCTTCGACGTTCTGATCAAAGGGTTCAACCGCGTCGCCGAAAGCGGGATGAAGCTGGTCTCGCAGTCGCTCGCGGAGGAACAGGTCGACCTCATCAAGGAAGGGTTCAAGAACGGAACCGCACCAGACGGAAGCGCCTGGGCAGCCCTCTCGGAACTCAGCCGCAACGGCGACGGCGGTACGCCGCTCAACGATACGGGCAAGCACCTCAAGAATGCAACCCACATCGCGGCCGTGAGCCCGAGCTGCTATCGGGTAGTCATCGGGTTCCAGCACGCGAGCGTGCACCAGCGGGGTGCCGTCATCGTTGCGAAAGGCGCGCGCGCACTGTGCTGGCCGTGCATTCACTATCGCGGCAAGCAGGGCAAGCAGCGCAGGGAATACACTCACGCGTTCGCCCGGAAGGTGACGATCCCCGCGCGCCCCATGGTGCCAGAGGGAGCATTGCCTAGTCGCTGGCTCAGGAGCCTCCAGGAAGCATTCGACGACACGATGGACGTCCTGTTGGGGCACGGCAAATGACTCTCCCTTCCGGAATCCCCACGCTCCTGCTCGAAGCCAGCCAAGGGCTCGACACCCTCGGAATCGTCGTCAAGTTCGGGCGCAAGCATCTGAAGGACAACGACTCGCCCCCCGTGGTGATCTGGTACCCGACGCGGGACCAGGTCACGCCCGCACAGCCGCTGTCGACTGACACGTATCGGTCGATCCGAACCCGCAATGCGGGATTCAACGCGTTCATCTGGGGCAAGAGCTACGACCAGTCGGTCGCCATCGCCAAGGCGGTGATCCGGCTCGTCTGGACCTACAACCTGGCGAGCGCCGACTTCGGAGACATCGAGTGGAACGTCAAGGCGGACGACGCCTGGACGGTCGACGGGCACGGTTGCCTGCTGCCCGTGACGTTCCGCCAGCCGATCACCTCCCAGGTCGTGGCGATCCCCACCACCGAGACGGCGCTCGAATCGAACCCGACGCCCGAGGACATCGTCACAACGGTCGCCGCAACACCGGGCGACCACGAAGCAACGCTTGACGTTCATCTCGCCAAGTACACGAAGCCAACACCGCCATAGGAGGCGACCCGTGGACAACAAAGAGACGAAGGCGGCGCCGCCTGCGGCGACCGCGACGGAGAAGTCTGTCCAGTCCGAGGAGCGCAAGACGCTCGAGGCCTGGGCGGCAGAGCAACCGATCGGCCCGTACAAGCCGGGCAAACCCCTCAAGGCCGGCGAGCGCGAGACGCGCGAGGCCGAGAACCACAGGTGCCATTTGGCCGGGCTGCGGATCATCGCGCTCCGCAGGTTCGGGGCATTCGAGGGCGCCGAGATGACGCTCAAGCAGTTCCGCGAGGTCTGCAAGGAACTCACCGGCCACCCCATCGGCTACCAGCAGCACGGCGTGATGCCGGCGAAGGCGGTGTGACATGACCCTCCCCTCACGATCCCTCACGGTCAAGAGCGGCGGCAACGGCGTCGCCCAGGGTGGCGACAACGTCCACGCTCTGATCGGAACCTGCACGCTGGGCACTGTCGGCGTGGGATACACTTTCACCGACCCGGGCCAGATTGCAGCGGTCCTGGGCTACGGCAACCTGGCTGACGCGGCCAGCTACGAGCTGGAGAACGGCGCCGGCTCGATCATCTGCTATCGCGCCCTGGACAGCGTTGCTGGCGTCATCACGACCGCGACCCCCTATGTCTCCACCGGAGACACCGGCACGTGCGTGGCGAGCGGTGCGCCCAACAACCGCTACATGGTGACGGTCGAGATCACGACCACGGGCACGCTCGGGACCGCGGCGTTCAAGTACGCGCTCGACGACGGGCCCGATGAGGACACCGTGAATTGGTCGCTTCCGGTCCAGGTGCCGGGAGGCGGGACCTACACGATCCCCAACACGGGCATCATCCTCACGTTCGCGGCCGGCGCCGGTCCGACGTTCTTCACCGCGGGCAACAAGTTCCACTTCAACACCACCGCTCCCGCGTTCCAGAGCGCCGACCTGACCACGGCCATGGACGCGCTCGCGCTCGGCGGCTCCTACTGGCGATACCTGCACATCGTGGGCGAGATCACGGCCGGGCTGGCCGCGACGATCGACACCAAGATGGAGTCCTTCGCCACGTCGCACAAGTACCGGCGTTGCTACTGCGAAGCCGCCGACATGGATCCGATCAGCGCCGTTACCAAGGGCGGCACCGCGCCTCCCGACGTCACGGTCTCGGGCATCCCGTACAGCAGCTGGAACGTCAAGATCAAGACGACCCTCATCGGCGCGCTCGGCGTCGCGAAGTTCCAGTATTCGCTGGACGGCGGCAACACCTACAACGGGACCGACATCCTGGTCACGGCCGTCACGGGCATCAACCCGATCGGCGTGCTCGGGCTCACGTTCACGTTCGGTGGTGCGATCGGCAACATCGACAACACCTGGACGTTCAACACCTGGGACAAGAACGACGCGGTCTGGATGGCGGCCCTCATCGCGGCCTATGCGGCATTCGCCAGCGCGAAGGGCCGCGTCATCGTGGGGGCCGGCTTCATGGAGGTTGGACTCCCGTCGGGCGCAAGCGTGCGCAGGCCCATCATGTGGGGAGCAAGCGCGCTCCGCTCCAAGATCGGCATCGAGGTCGACCTGGGCCAGATCGAGGACGCCGGCCCGATCGCTGGCTGCGCCTCCCTGTCCCACGATGAGGACAAGGTCCCGGGCCTCGACACGGCGCGCTTCATGACGGCGCGCACCTGGGAAGGCATTGCGGGCTACTACTTCACCCAGGGCTGCACGATGGCGGCTGGCGGGTCGGACTTCGACCTTGACCAGTATGGGCTTGTCATGGACGCCGGCTGCGAGGCAGTCGACGCCACGCTGGCCCTGCTGTGCAACAAGCACATCCGCGTCTACAACGACCCCGCGAACCCGCTGAACGGCTGCATCGACGAGCGGGACGCGCTCGGCTTCGACCGCAAGATCCTGACCGCGCTCGAAGACGCGACCGTGAACCTGGGGCGCGCTTCGGACTGCACCGTAAGGGTGCACCGCAACGACAACGTCCTGTCTACGAGGCAGATCCTCGTGGACTTCGAGATCGTCGGGCTGGGCTACGTCAAGACGTGGACCGGCACGATTGGCTACAAGAACCCCAAGATTTCGGGGTGAAGGTGAGGCATTCCGATGGCTGATCAACCGACCATCAACGGACTCGACTACGACTTCGCCACCGTCGAGCTCAAGCTCGCGGGCGCGGGGTATCTGCGCGTCAAGGACTTCAGCTTCGATGACGACCTGGAGCCCGGCCTCGGCTACGGCACCAGCCCCGAGTACGTCGCCGAGACGATCGGGCAGTACAAGGCGACCGGCTCGATCACGCTGTACCTCGAAGCCGCCAAGCTGTTCCGCGACACGCTCGGAGACGGCTATGGCACAGTCCACTTCGACATCGTTGCGAACTTCGCCCCGCCCGGCAAGGCCGTGCTGACCATCACGGCCACCGGCTGTCGCGTCAAGAAGGTCGGGGACTCCGGCACGGCCGGCTCCGACCCGCAGACCGAAAAGTTCGACCTACACATCCGCCGCATTCTTCGCGACGGCAAGTGTCTCGTTCCGACGCTCTCCTGAGCGCCGCCACACGGCTGGGCGCACCGGCTCCGCGCTGAGGCGGGTCCGGGCGCCTGGCCCCTGCCGAAAACATGAGGCTGAGCATGATTCCTCCCGTATCCCAAGAACAGATCGAAGAGCTCGAAGCGAAGCACGGCGGCAAGCTGTACGCCTGCGACACGCCGCAGGGGATCGTGTATTTCCACCGACCCCCCAAGGGCGAGTTCCAGCGCGCGGCGCAGGTCGCGGCCAACAAGGACGCCAGCCTCGCACAGAAGGTCAACGCGCAGGAGCTTCTGTGCGCTTCGTGCGTCGTGCACCCCACTGCGGCCATGCTCCGCGAGTTGTTCGATGAGTTCTACGCGTTCAGCGGCCCGATCGCAGAGTCGATCTCGCTCGTAGCGAAAGGGGATGAGGCGGCGCGCGTGGGAAAATCCAAGAGCGCTTCTACCTCGCCCGAAAGAACGCATGGGTAGCGGCCCAGTGTCTGCTGGCGTTCCGCCGTGCGCCTCCGTGCGTGCACGGGCCGGACGATCCAACCGACTACACGCCAGCGGACTACACCGACGACGAGCTGATCGGCGGGCTGTTGGAGGCCGAGAAGATCAACCTGCTCCGACTGCTCGCCTCTGCATGGGGCGCTAAACTGCCATGAGCGAAGTCAGCCTTACCGCACGACTCACCGACCAGGTCTCGGGACCTGCGAAGGCGGGGGCTGCTGCGCTCAAGGAAGAGGCCGCTGCCGCCAAGGCGCTCTCACAGGGGCTGGCGGCGGCGGGCGGTGGGGGCAGAGCGCGTGACAGCTTGGGCCGGTTCGTCGGCGGCGCTTCGCCTGGCTTGGCCGACGCTGGCGCCAAACTCAAGGGCTTTCAGACTCTCGCCAAGGGCATGTCCGAGATCCCCCTGTTCGGCCGGCTCATCGGCGACTCGGAGAAGTTCGGCGGCACGCTCGCCAAGATGTTCGGAGGCAGCAAAGCGGGCGGCATGCTCAGCGGCCTCGGCACCATGTTCGAGGGCGTGAGCACCAAGCTGGAGGGCATGGGCATCGATCCGAAGGCCGCCATGGGAGCCCTGGCCGGGGGCGCAGCAGCTGCAGCCGCAGCCGTCGTGGCCGTTGGGGTCGCGATCGGCATGGTGGTCTTCAAGCTGGGCGAGCTCGCTGCCAAGGGCGCGATGGCGTTCGCCAAGATGACGGTGGAGTCGGGGATGTTCCGCGAGAACACCCTGATCTCGCTCACGACCATGCTCAAGAGCCAGGAGGCCGCCGACCGCGTCTACGCCAGCGCGATCAAGGTGGCGCGCGAGACGCCGCTCGAAACCCAACAGGTGATCGACGCCTACACGAAGATGCTGGCGGGCGGGTTCAAGGAAGCAGACCTCGAGCCCATGATGCGCGGCATCTCGGACTTCACCTCGGCGCTCGGGCCCGAGAAGCTCGACCAGGTCGTGCGCGCGTTCTCGCGCATCAAGACGGAAGGCAGACTCGGCGGCGAGGCAGTGCAGCAGCTCGCCGACGCGGGCCTGCCGATCCAAGACCTGATGAAGAAGCTCGGCGTCAAGAACATGCAGGACATGTACGGCATGGACGGGGCGAAGGCTCTGGCCGCCATCATGGAGACCATCAACGAGCGCTTCGGCGGCCTGTCGTCGGC
>JBAZOP010000108.1 GCA_041648665.1 bacterium
ACCACTTCAAGCAGATCCAGCTGACGGGCCTCAAATATCAGGAGGGCGCGCCGCCCTACATATTTGCGATAGCGGTGCAGTCCGAGCGCGCCTTCGTAAGAGGGCCGAATTTCCTGCTCTCCATCGGCCGCGCAGAGAGCGAGGGTGCGGAAGAGAACTGGGATATAGATCTCAAGGCCGACCTTGATGAGGAACTGGTTGCGGCCCTGCCCAACCGCGTTGCGCCGTATCAAGGCGGGGCGGCCGCCACTTTCACGGCGCTGAAGGCGTCGGACGGATCGGGCGCATCTGCGCTCGAGATCATGGGGAGCGACGGCGACTTCGGAACGCTAGACACCGGCGCGATATACGTGAGGGCCGAAGGCGCAGGCCAGAGCTCGGGCCTGATAGCGGCCATCGAGATGGAGAGCGATCGCGGCGGGAAACTCTTCCTCGAGAACGCTACGAGCAAATACACCATCGAAACGAACTTGCCCAACGGGTATGTGAGCAACGCTGCCTATGACGGAACCACTCTCGCCTTTGCCTCTTCGCAGAGGGGCACGCAGACAGTTCCTGAGCTTAACTTCGGCTGGAATGTCGTGGTCCAGTCGGGCATCAAGATCTCAACGCGGGGAACCCTTTTCATAAGCAGGGCCTTGGGTGCGAACCAGGAGTTCACCGGATTCCCGACGTTGGTCAGCACTGACACGGATCCGAACCAGAAGAGGGGCGTGGCCGGAATCGGCCTTGCGGCCGACTCAAGCGCCGTGGCGGTGCTCTATAAGGGATATGCCGGGGGCACATGGTATCACCAGATCTTCCTCTACGGGCTCAGCAAGACCGGAGACACGTTCAACTCGCCCTCGTTTTTGGCCAAGACGAATCTCCTCACGGCCACTGCGCCGGCGACCGCCAACGAGGGCGCTGTGCTGAGCGTGAAGAAGAGCGGCGCGAACTATGAGGTCCTCTTCTCCACCCCCAAAAATATATACAAATGGCTCAGCTCGTCGGCCGCTCCCACGTCTCTTTATTCCAGCGACACCCTGGTCGACGCTGCCCTCGATGCATCGGGTACGGACAAGATAGCGATCGTCGCCGGCTTCAAGGCGATGGTGAAAAGCCTCTCCAGCATGAGCGCGGCAGGCGCCTCTGTTCAGATCGAGCCGAAGGAAGGGACGTCGATGACCTCGCTCTATGGCGCGGAGGTGGCGCTCTCGGGTGGAACGCTTGCGCTGGTGACGCCATACGGCGCAAAGGACACCTTCTCGGTGTTCGAGGTTTCGTCCAGCGCCCTGACCCCGGCGGCTGCCACAGACCTCTCCGATTTCCTGGACGTGAAGCTCTTCAGCTTATTCCCAGGCTATCTGCTCGCCAGCTCTCCTTCGAGCGGCATAGAGATCTTTTCGATAAGCGGGGAGTGAGTCGGCGGATCAGTCGATCAGCAGTTTGAATTTTCCTTCAGCGATATCCCTTTTCGCCTGCTCGTAGCGCTCCGGCGTGCCCAGGTCGTTGAAGTAACCTTCGTACGCCATGGAGTTGAGTTTGCCTTTGCGCGCCATGAGCTGCTTGAACCCGTCTTTTATGAGGCAGGCCTCCTGGCCTGCTGCCGGGAGGGCGTCGAATATCTCAGGCCCCAGGATGGAAAGTCCTGTGAAGAAGTGATCTCCCTCGCCGAATGCGCGCACGGCCCCGTCCTCCGAGATCGAAATCGGGGTGTAATCGTCCTCCGAGGAGAGCTTCTTCACCGCGATCGTCGCCTCTGCGCCCGACTCGGTGTGGCGGCGCACGAGGTTTTTTATGTCGGCCATGATCAGTGCGTCGGCGTTGAGCGCCACGAACGGACTGCGGCCGAAGAACCTGGCTGCATTTTTGATTCCGCCGCCAGTGCCGAGGAGCGTGGCCTCCTCGGAATAGAATATCTCCAGCCCGTATTCGGCTCCGGATCCGGCGTGATCGCGAATCAGCTGTCCCAAATGGTAGAGGTTTATCGCGACCCTCTTTATGCCCGCGGCCCTGAGGTATCGAAGCTGGTGATCTATCAGCAGCTCGCCGTCGAGGGGGAGCAGCGGCTTCGGCGTCGTGAGGGTGAGAGGCTGAAGCCTCTTGCCTAGGCCTGCGGCCAGAAGCATTGCGCTTTCGATCTGGATCGCCATCTTAACTCCAATCGGGCAGATACTTTTCGATCAGGTCTTTGAGCCCGGCGTATTCGGGCAGTCTCTCCAGGGCTGAGCGCACGTAGCCGAGCGATGTCGGGATGTACTTCAGAAAATCCGGATTTTTCTTCACCCGATCGATGTACACGAACCTGCCTGCGTCCTTGAGTTTGCGCTGCACGGTCACGAGGTCGAACTCGCCCCTGACCGCCGATGGGTCCCTGCCCGCCTCTGCGGCATAGGCGCGCAACAGATGGTCGACCGTGGAATCCGCTAGATTCACGTACGAGTCGCGCGTGAGCGCCACCAGGTCGTAGACCCTTGGCCCCGTCAGCGCGTCCTGGAAGTCGATGAGATAGAGGGCCTTGCCCCTTATGATGAGGTTGCGGCTCTGAAAATCGCGGTGCGTGAATCCATACGGCATGGCCTCGATGGCGGCGCTGATCTTTCGCGTCTCGCGCTCGAAGGTTTCCCTGTCGTCGGTCTCCATCTCTTTCCCTTGCCTGGCCTCGACGCAATACTCGCGGAAGTGGTCGAACTCCCAGTTGAGCAGCGTCGCGTCGAAGGATCGGGCGAGCGCGATGCACGTCCTTGGCCCGCTGTCAGCGGTGCGGCGCTGCATGGTGATCAGCAGCTCCAGGGCCCTGGCGTACCACTCCAGCCTCACATCTTCGCCTGCGGACTCGACCCTCTTCGCCATGATCTCGTCGCCCAGATCCTCGAGTATCATCAGCCGGTCCGCCTGGCTGTAGTGGTGGATCGCCGGGACCGGCAGGCCGAGGCCGGAGAGGAATCTTGCGACGTTTATGAACGGGAGCTCTTCGTGCGCGCCCTTGAAATTGGTTATCTCCTCGGAGGCCGACGAGCGGCCCTCGGGCATCTGCATCACTATGAAGGTGGCGCCGTCAGCCATCGCGGCGCGGTAATAGGTGCGGTATGAAGCGTCGCCGTGGAGCTTCGTGATCTCGCTCACCCTGGAGCGGCATCCGGTCTCTTCTGAGATCAATTTCTCTACGGTTTTTTTCATGTCGCTCATGGGATCACCGTGAAACTCACGTCGACGTTGCTCGAGTTGCCGTCGACCTGGACGTATATGGGGCCTTCGCCGAGCGCCGCATCCGCCGGCACTGTGAAGGTTATGGCCTCGATCTCGCTTGCGGTCGGATTGTCCAGAAGCCTGTAACTCGTGGCGCTGGTGGCGGCTCCTCCTACGACGACTATGTCCTCAGGATAGGCTATTGAAAATCCCAATCCGAATATCGATATCTCGTCGCCCACGCTTCCTGCGCTGGGATCGACTCTGGAGACTATGGGCGGGGAATTTGTGGGCACGTTGGGGTTATAATCGGAGCTGGTGCCGCCGCACGAGGCCGCAAGCATGATCAAAGCCGCTATCGCAGAGATCGCTCTCATCCAGGACCGGGTTATTAGTTTAAGAAATCGGGATTCGCAAGGCCTTAATCTTCGGGGAGCTTTATGCCCGCCTCGCGCAGCTGCTCGGCGAGCTTTTCGTCCCCGCTCTCAAGCCATCTCCTGTAGATGCTGAGTATCTGGCTGTCTGAGCCGGTCTTGTTCCATGGCGCGATCCTGGAGAGGACCTCGGCCAGCGATGCGAACTTTATCGCGAGCTCGGTGTAAACTTCGGCGAAGAGCGGGTCGCAAACCACGATCCCGGAGAGGGTCTCATAGGCGGCGCTCCCGATGGTGACGTAGTAGGAGTGGTCGACGATGCTCTTTCTGATGCTCTCTGAGAAGAGGCCGAGCGCGAGAAGGGTCGTGTCCCCGATGTCCCTCAGCGCCCTGGCCTTCTCCGGCGCGTCTGCCGCCATCGCCTCTATGAGCCTGAGGCCCACCGGTTCCTCCAGATCCGCTATCTCGCCTGCGCGGCTGGCTGCGCCATAGTCGGTGAGGAGGTTGAAGAGGTAGAACTCGACCGGCTCGCTTATCTTCACTGCCTCAGCCAGCATTGCGCGCTTGAGCTGTTCGCGCATGACCTCCTTGAACCTGGAGCCGTGTATGATCCCCTGATTTTTCATGATCCTCACCAGGGTCTTGGATATGCAATTAAAGTGCCAGGAGAGGGGCTAATACGCGCCGCCGACCGGAGGGGCTTTGCTCTCAGCAGCCTCCTCGCTGATCTCGGGCGTGGGCTTGAACAGGTCTCGCGATACGAAGCGCATGCAGACGACGCCCGTGATCGCTTTCATCAGGTAATTGACGAACAGCCAGACGAGGCTGAAGGAAAAGAGCAGATCGCCCGCAGAGAGTTCGCCGCCCGCGATGATCGGACTCTGGATGAACGGCTTGAAGAGCTCGACGAGCGCAACGTTTGATGTCCCTAGCCCGCCGGGCGTGATCGGGAGCGATCCGATGAAAAAGACAATCGGGATGTTGGAGATGATCTTCATGAACGGGATGTAGGCGTTGAAGGGCCATATCGCCACGTACATTCCGCACATGATGAACGCGTGCACAGGCAGCCTGGCGATGGCCGTTCGCAGGTAATCGAGGGGTTTTGTGGTCGCAATCAGATCGATGAGGTGGTTCTTGCGCAGCCTCTTTACGAAGCCGGAGTTTGCGGAGGCATTCGCTATGACGACGAGCGCGAGCACTCCGGCGATGGCCGCTATCGTGAAGATGCGAACGAAGTGCGCGATGTTCATCCCGCCTATCTCAAAAGGCCACGTCGTGAAGAACGTGGTGACGAAGGCGAGCGCGGAGAGGATGAGCAGATCCACGACCACGATGATCCCGAAGATGCCCAGCATCTTGGAGATCGGTATCCCGTGCTTGCGGTACTGGTAGAATGCGAACGCAGCCTGTGACGCGGCGTAGTTCACCACCATCAGCAGATACGTCGCGCCGCGCGCGGGCAAAAGGTCGCGCACCTTTTCCGGGTGGCCGAAGAGCGAAAGCACGCGCGAGATCGAGAATGTGTCGATGAAGAACATGAGGACGAAGTAGCCCACCGCGATTGCGCAGAAGTACCATATATTCATGTATTTCAATGAGTTGTATATGTTCTTCGGCGGGTACTCGCGGAAGAGCCAAGCGAAGACCAAAATCGCCATCAGCCAGGGGAACACTTTTTTGAAAAAAGCGAGCAACATCTTCATGGGGGCTCCGATAAGTAGGGCGACAATAGGGAAGCGCCCCTGCGCTGTCAATCATGCAACAGAGCTTGACGGAGGCAGGGGGAAGGAGATTGCCTCCGTCACCTCAATCCCCCATCTCCTTTCCCCATAAAAGCCCGTGATGCGAAAGCATCGCGGGTTTTTTTATTTGATCCGATGCCACCCGCAACGTTATTTTTAATCTTTAAAGCCGATTGCTACGAGGTAACGCTCAGAGGAGGTTTTGCGGGTGGCTTCGGGGACGATCGTGGTCACCTTCTTGAAACGGGATTTGAGCCCTGCGATGAAGCCCGGGAACTCTTCGCCGGGAAATATCTTCACTACGAAGTTGCCGCCTTTTTTGAGAATGCGGCTGCACACGTCCAGCGCGCGCGCGGCGAGTTCATATGAGCGAAATGCGTCTGCGAATTCTATTCCTGAGATGTTGGGCGCCATGTCCGAGAGGACTGCGTCGACCTTGCCGCCCGCGAGGCGCTCTATCTCTGCTAAGTTTTCCTCGTCGTTTATGTCGCCCTTGATGAAGGCGCAGTTTTTTGGGAGCTGGATCTTGAGGGGCAAAAGGTCGATGCCGATCGCGCGCCCATTCGGCCCCAGCATCGGCGCGAGCTCCTGCAGCCAGCCGCCGGGCGCGCATCCCAAATCCGCGACCATACCGCCCTTCTTCACGAGCGCAAATCGCCTCTGGAGCTCGGCGAGCTTGTACACCGCGCGCGAGGCCTTGCCCTCGCGCTTTGCGCGCTTGTAGAAGTGGTCCTTGCGTTCATAGGCCATGGTTTTGCTGATATCAGTTATCTGCCTGCCAATAACAAGCTGATAGTTACTGGTAATGGGGTGGGGATTTGAGGCCCCGAAAGGGCGGTTTTGGGGGCTATAGACCGGCCTTGTTGCCCCACTCTCTCTTAAAACATCAATAATTACAAATGGTTATAAAAGCGGGCGATGGCACGCTTACTGCATATATAGAGGGCGAGACCATAGGAGGATACTATGAAGGGTGGCGGGATAAATAAAGTTGGAAACGATTCCATGAAGATCGCCCAGGCGTGGTTCAAAGAGGTAAGTGCCCCGCAGGCGAAGTCCTCTGATTCCAAAAAAGCCCCTGATGTCGACGCGGCGAAGGCTCGCAAGGCGGTATCGTACAACGCCGGCTTTGCAGGCATGTCGCGATTCGGCGACAAGGCTCCGGACTTCTCGCTTGAGGGCAGGATCGCGGCCAAACTCAGCGACGGCGTGCCTTCAGATGCAGAGTGTCAGTTCCTGGCGCTTGCCACGCGTAAACTCGGCGCAGATCGTCTCTTGGGAGTTGTGGAGAGGCTTCTCACAAAGGATGCGAAGATCGTCAGCCACTACAAGTTCAGGGAGATCCTCGATCGCGACGAGAATCTTGCCTTCAATCAGGCAATCCGCCAGGCCAGGGAGAACATCGCCTATAAGGATGTGAACTTCGATATCGACGGCATGAGCGACGACGAATTCTGGGCCAGGATAGACATGGCCGATCGCGTGCATGACGGCATCATCGAGAACAATGCTGCGGTCAATCTCTTCAAGATGGCCGAGAAACTCGGGATACTGGACGAAACCGTGTAATTATTAAGAAAATCACTTATTTACCAAAGCCCCTGAAAAACAGGGGCTTTTTTATTGCCTGAAATTAGTCCGCAACATTTTGGGGTTTCAGACGATAACTTAATTGGATGAAGCGAATGCGCGTAAAGAACATCAATGGGGGAGCGAGCTAAGTTCGCTTCCTCATTATATTTTCAGGTTTTACGGGATTGAGAGGGGGGGTAGGGTCAGCCTCGAAATCCCCACAATTTGAATAGCCTCAAATTTGTACAAAGATGTCATTTTGTACAAAAAATAGAGATACGTTTGAGAAAAAGGGGGTAGTTTATATAAAAAAAGGCGAGAATTTTGAATTCTCGCCTGGTGGGCAGGGACGGAGTTGAACCGCCGACACGTAGATTTTCAGTCTACTGCTCTACCGGCTGAGCTACCTGCCCTAATAAGTAGTTCAAAACAAAGGGTTTTTCAAAGAGGTGCGCAACATAGATGATCCGGCAAAAGGTGTCAAGCGGGATAGCTTTGGGGCAAAATGAGTATATATATCATGCCCCATCTGTGGATAACTGAAGCGCAGGGTCATGGGTACAACGTCAAGACCATAGTTATAAAAAAGATTTTAAAAAACATGAAGTTACGCGTTGACGGTATTTGGGCTCCTGTGATATACAGGCAAGGCAATTGAGGGTGCTGAAACATGTAAGTAATTGAAAATATTAATTAAATATTGTTCTAGGGGAAATTTTGAAACAAGGGTCAGGGAGGGGTCATGTCAGAGACGCGTTCGGCACTGAACAAGGAATTCAAAGTCGGTGATGTTGCTGTTTACCCAGCGCATGGGGTGGGCACTGTGCAGTCCATCGAAGAGCGCGAGATAGCCGGCAACAAGCACAAGTTTTACATCCTCAAGATCATGGACACCGGCATGACCATCATGGTCCCCACGGGCAACGTGCGCAACGTCGGCCTTCGCGAGGTGATAAACGACAGCGAAGTCGACATCGTCTATGAGATCATGCGCGAGCGCGACATCTCCATAAACGAGCAGACATGGAACCGTCGCTATCGCGAGTATATGGACAAGATAAAGACCGGCTCCATCTACGAGATCGCGGAGGTCCTGCGCGACCTCATGCTCCTGCGCTACGAAAAGGAGCTCTCATTCGGCGAGCGCAAGATGCTCGACACTGCGCGCTATCTAATAATCAAAGAGCTGGCCATAGCGCAGGACATGGGCGAAGAGGAAGTGGCAGAGGAGATCGACGAGATCTTCGCCAACTGATTCACAGCAAACATGGCATCATAATAAGGCCCGCTGCTCGGCGGGCCTTTTTCTTTATAAATGGCTTGCTTGCGGGCTGTCTGTGGTCTATTTGGCATCCTCTATGAACGCGTGGGCGATAATAGCGGCAGCCGGGCTGGGGAAGCGGATGGCCGCGGGCCGGCCGAAGCAGTACCTGGAAATCGGCGGGAAGCCGATCATCTGCCACACCCTCGAACGCTTCCGGGCATCAAAATTCATGCAGAACCTCGTGGTCGTGGTTGAGCCGGGTCGCGAAAAGGCGATCGAGGATGAGATCCTGGGCCGATTCCAATTCCCGAAGTCATGGATCGTGACCGCAGGGGGCGCCCATCGCCAGGATTCGGTTTCCAACGGGCTCTCAAGAGTTCCTGCCGATTGCGACGTGGTCGCTGTGCACGACGCTGTCCGGCCCTTTGTGACGCCGGGCCAGATCGACTCCGCGATCGAGCTCGCGTTCAAAGAGGGCGCATGCATCGTGGCTACGCCCGTCAAAGAGACCATAAAGAGGGAGGCAGAGGACCGCCACATCAGCGAGACCGTCGACCGTATCGCGCTCTGGGGCGCCAAGACTCCGCAGTGTTTCAGGCGCTCGCTGCTCTGCGATGCGATGGAGCGGGCGCGGCGCGAGGGCTTCAAGGGCACGGACGAGGCCTCGATCTGCGAGAGGGCAGGCACGAGGGTGAGGGTGATTGAGGGCGACGAACGCAACATAAAGATCACGACACCCTC
>JBAZOP010000109.1 GCA_041648665.1 bacterium
TCAGTGCCCACGGTGACGATAAGTGCGTCGGTCGCCGGATCGTAACAATTTTCCTGCCCCGTATATCCTTCAGGGCATATGTTCCAGTCTCCTATTTCCACCAATTTCACCTTGAGCGGTTCCAAGCACGGGTCCTCCTCCTCTTCCTCCTCTTCTTCGCCTGCAACCACGAGGGTGTAGGAGTATTCGGCGAAGTTCAAATTGTTAGTAAATTGCTCAGCCCTGAGCGTAATAGGATAGCTCCCCGCCACAGTCGGGTTGCCCTCCATCGTCACGTTCTGACTGTAACTGCCGCTGACGGAATAGGACATGCCCGAGGGCAGGCCGGTCACGCTCCACGAAAAGTACATATCAGCCATGCCGGAGGCCAAGGCAGTGAATTGCTCCCAATAAGGCTCTTCAATGACCGCGGTTGTGTCCAGGGAGCCCGCAACTATGATCGATATGTCGCCGATGGATAGGGGGATCTCTTCACGCCCGCCTATCGGCTTGATGGGGCCGACTATTCTCATCGGAGGAATTCTGCTGGAGACAGAACCCTCTTCTTCCTCTTCCTTGGAGATCTCCGCCTTCTCCTCCGCATCCCTGTCCTCGGCATCGATATCGGCTTCATCCTCGACATCGGCATCCTCCTCTGAGCCCAGACTGGAGGACTGTATCTCCATCTGCATCTTCTTCAAACCGACCTCATCCTGCGAAGGCGAGTAAATACAGCCTGAGGCTGCGATTGAGAGGGCAAAAATGGAGATGATGGCGACGAGGAATCGATTGAAATTCATAAAAGTCCTCCAAGCAACATTATATGCAATTTTACAGCCAAAACCCACTTTGGAAGTTAAGCAATACACTAATAATTTCAATTGGTTAGATTGGGCATTTTAGACGGGTATTCGTGGAAGATGAAAAATTGGGGTTTTTAGGCCCCTTTTTTGGGGGGCGCTGCACCGCTTTCCCTCATTTGCCGGATGTTGCGATGAAGGCACGGAGCCTCTCCCGCATCTGCCCTATCTCCGGCGACGCCGGCGCCCCGGCGAGGAGCCGCTCCAAGTGCGCCGCCACCATCTCGGCCGACTGACCTTGCGCGAGCATCGCCTTTGCCTGCCCCAGATAGTCGATGGCCGCAGCACCCAAACCCTGCCCCACCTTCATCCCGAACGCCATCCGCCTGCACTCCAGAAAAACTTGGGGAAATGCTTCGGGGGTCGCAGCGCACAGTATCCCGACATATCGTCTCTCGCCGGGCACAGCTATGATCGCGCCCTTCTGCATTGGGTCCATTGTCGAATCGAACGGCAGCGCGACAATGTCCTCGGCGCCATGCGCGATGCGAAACAGGGCGCCTTGTTTTGCCTTTATCCCTTCAAATTCGAGCCTCGCCTGCATCGCGCGGCCGAGTCCTTTTTTGTCGCCGGACATAAGCCGGAATATCATCATGGACGCCTTGTCCGCTCGCCGCCATTCGTACAGGTGATCGCGGGTCGCACTCACCTCCTTCCATGCCACTGCCGGCGCATCGAACTCGATACCGTCGTTTAGGTTTGCCCCGGCCGCGCCGACATGGACGACGAGGCCCGCGATGAGCGAGGCTATGAATATCTTGGTCAATTGCATCCTTGCACCCTCAGGGAAAGACCGTTGTCTTCAAGAAACACCCGGATTTCATCGTACATCTTCACGGCCCTCACGCATCCTGACACTCGCTCCATCTCCCGCGCCCCGGCGATCCATCGACCCAGCGCAGCGTCGAGTTTTCTCCGGGCCAGATTTCTTGTCGCCAGGAGCTGCTTGTTCCCGGGATCGGCAAGGAGCGCTCCCTCCATCTCAGTGCAAACATTCCTCAAAACGAGCGCGGCCTCCGGCGCATCCATCTCTTCGCTGGAATCGATGAGCGCCTTTGCACCGGCAATAGACCGGGAAGATTTTTTCTCAATTTCATCCGACGCCTCGGCCGCTGCGCGCGCCAGGTCCTGCGCAAAGGAGGTCGACGCATTCGACTCATCCAGCATCTTCGATGCCTCGGCAAAGAGCATGCCCGCCGCAGCGACATCGCCCGCCTTCATCGAACCAAGACCCTCTGCGTACAGCTCCTTTGCCTTCTCGATGATCATCCTTGTCCGTTCGTCCTCCTCTGCCCCGGACACAGGCGCCTTTGCGCGCTCGATCTCATTTAAGATCAGCCTCGCCTCCGCTCCACCCCTCCCGCGCTCGGCCAGATCCATCAGCGCAAGCCTGGCCTGCTCCAGGTTGCCCTGCCTGATCTCCGCGCGCGCCTCGTCCAGGAGGGTCTCCGCCTCATCCGACGGTTCAGCCTCGACAGAAGCCGAGCGCTGAGGATCGAGCACGGCCTTCAAAGATTTTGTCCCGCGATTATCTGCAGAGGCCATGAAGATGAGAGAGGTCAAGAGCAGCGCCGCCGATATTGCCGCAACGCCGATGGCCTTCTTACTGCTCTTCAGGATATTGACCGTAAAGGCGGTTTTGCCCAGACAAATGCCGTCGCCATCGTTTACAAACGGAGGTCTCGCAAGGATCGCTGACGCGTCCGCCCTCATCGGAATGACCACGAGCTTCCTGCCGCGTCTCACGAACGCGGCATACAGAAGAGAGCCCTGCTTCGGCTCCGAGACGATCCTGAGACGCGGCCCGCCCTCCTCCTTCTCGTGAAAGTTGGATTCCAAAAACAGCGCCCCGTTGTCCCTGAAATCCCCTTCGATTCGTGCGTAGCTTCCTGATCCGCATCGCGTCAGTCTGAGCAGGGTCGCCACAGGCCCTCCTGAAATATCTTCAACTGCTCCGCTCGTTGCGCCATGAGCTCGCTGGAAAGCAAATCGCCCGCATCCTTCGCGTCGCGGGATAAGGCCGTAACCTCTTGAGAGCCCTCTTTGAGATCCGCCTCGAGGTCCGCTATAAATTTCTCCACCCTCTCGCTGCAGCCGTCGAGAAACGCCGCCGCCAATGCCGCATCGCCGGCCTTTGCGATCTCGCCGGCCCTGAATCTCAGCCTTGCCTGTCTGAGCATCCATGCAGCGAGCCGCTCGTCGGCTGAAGCGCGTGCAGCGATCTCTGCGACGACGACCGGCTCAGGATCAGACCCGGGGATCGAACACCAGGCAGCGGCAAGGGTGAAGATGACGGCCGCGCAGCACACGGCCGCCGACCTGTTTCGCGATCTTAAGAACCGCGGGATAATTTTGGCGACGTCAATCATGTTTTATCACCGCCACTGTCCAGCCGTTGCCCATCATCGCAGCCTTCGCATGAGCGCTCGCGCCGCCCCAGGGGATATCCCTCTGCACAGCGACATCCCGCCTCGACGCCAGAACGATCTCCAACAGCGGCGGCGCGGCATCCTCAGGCACCGCGTCGATTACGTGAGCGCCTAGCGGAACGCGCAGCGCGGAAGAGGCGCTGCGTCCGATCGCCACCACCTTGAGAGAGTCGTCCACGCAGATTGCGGAACACGATTCCATCGCCTCCATGCACGAGAGCCAATCCTCGGGCATGAGCTCTTTTGCGGATTCGTCTGCGCATGCGCCCGACGCCTCGCCCCCTCGCTGCGTACGGCCGCGGGAGCGCCATGCGCATGCGCAGCCGCAGGCGATGATCGCAAAGGCCAGGATGTGGGCGAAGTTCGGCATGTCAGAATAGCGCCTCCACCCCGCCTGTTGCTATCCGCACGAAGAGCGGTCCGAACACCACTATCAAAGTGGCGGGCATGATGAACACGATGAGAGGCAGGAGAAGCTTCTGGGCCGCTACGGCGCCCCTCTTTTCGGCGCGCGCGAACCTCTCGTCGCGCACCCTCTCGGACGTGGACCTCAGCAACTGCGCCACGCCAGAGCCGAGCCTCTCCGACTGCGCAAGCAGCGCCGCGAATGCGGAAACAGAAGGGATATCCATGGACGAGGCCATGGAGCAGAGCGCGTCCTTCCTGCGAACGCCCACCCTTATCGCGGCGTCAACTTTCTTAAGCTCGCAGGCTGCAACTCCCCTGGATTTCGCTGCGACCCTGGCTATGGCCTGGCCGAGATCGAGACCCGCCTCCACGCAGAGGGTGAGCATGTCCAGGGCGAAGGGCAGCTCCCTTTCGAACGCCTCTCTCCTGGAGCGCATCCTCGATCTCAGCCACAGCTCAGTGAGGAAAAATCCTGCCGCCGCAGCCGCAACAACGGCAAACGCGCTGTGCGAAACAGAGAGAAAATACGCGGCTAACGCTAGCAGCAGGGATATGACGATCCTCGCCAATGAGAAACCGGCTGCCCTCGACTCTCCGATGCCTGCGGCGGCGAGCCTGCGGACGAGGCGTTCCGATGAAAGCCGCCCGCAAAGGCCGGGAAATCTCTCGGCGGCAAAGCGCCCCAGGAGATCCGAGATCTCCTCGATAGGAGATCCCTTGCGGCGCTCGACGAGTCCTGCGCGCCCCAGGAGCGCATTGCTGCGGACAGACCCAGCGACAGCGAGCGAAAGCGCCCCCGCCGAGACAAAAAACATGACGATGCAAAAAACCACATCCATCGCTCCGACCCTCCGTCAAGGCATCGCCGCCCACGCCGCATCGATACGAGAGAGGATCGCCTCATCCTTCGACTTCATCTCCCACAGGGCGGGCGCGACTCGCCTCTCGATCTCGTAGTAAAGAGTGCGGGGAAGCGATTCGCCCGGGCACATCAAGGCGCGCCCTTTGCCTTCGAGCGAAACCCTGCGGGAGACGCCCGGGAAATCTTCCTCCTCGTCCGACCCGCCATGGATCGAGAGGGAAAAGACGCGGCATCGCGTTTGTCCCACAGCCGATTCCCCTTCAACACGAAGGCTCATTATCGAAGCTGCGGGAGGCGCCGACTCGCCTGTCACGGTGAAGATCGCGTCAGCCGCCCCTCCATCGATCCCTTTGAACGGCCAGGGCATGCGCTCCGCAAAAACAGACCATGGGATTTCCTGCGAAGTCTCGCCCGCCATAAGCCCCGGCCCGATCCTCTTCATTCCAGACGATTCAGTTTCTCGGCCCAGATCTTTCGACACGGCGAAGTATTGATACGCGCCGGCAGGATGCGCCGCAGCTGAGGGTGAAGATGGGGATATCGCATACAAGAGCAGTGCGATGATCGCAGCAAGCGTTGTTGTGAAATGAAATCTCATATTCTTATCACCACTATCCTCCGGAGCCAGACCGCCCCTGCAGCCTCCATGATCAAGGCCATGGCGATGAGGCACATCCCCAGCCTCGTGGAATAAAGCGGCTCTATAAAGTCGGGCGCTAAAACGCAGAGGGCGGCGCCAAGCAACCAGGGCAGCATGAGCAAAGTGACCGCCTGAGCTACTCCCTGCGATGTCAGCGCGCTCACCTTATCCGCAACGCGCCTCCTCTGCGCTATGGTCGCCGCCAGCGATGAAAATGTCTCGATCAGGTTCCCGCCCGTGCGCCTCAGCACATCCACGGATTGCACCAACAACTCCATGTCCTCGGTAGGGACCGACTCGGCGAGCGTGGCGAATGCGGAGTCGAAATCCCTTCCCATCCTGAGCTGCCTCAACACGCGGCCGAATTCTTCTGAAAGCGGAGGAGGGAGCAGCTCTGCGGCAAGCTCCACCGTCTGCGGCAGGGCAAGCCCGGCCTTCAGCGCGTTGCACATCAGCGCAAGCGCGTCTGAAAGCTGCCTGTCGGCTTGAATCGATCTTCTCGACCTCAGTGCGCAACGGATCCGCGCCGCGACAGGCAAAATAATGGACTCCGGCAAATGCCGTCGCCATCCATTTGAAAGAAAGAGGCTGGCCGCAACAGCCGACAGGGCGGCAAGAAACACGACCGTCAAAAAAATGACATACGTCATGAATCCCCCAAAGTGAGCGCACCGCCTCCCTGCAGAGAAGCGCGCTCCGCAAAGCGCGGAGAGAGACCGGTCGAGACGAGCTTGCGGATTTCGTGGTCGTACTGCGCCAGGGTCTGCATGCAGACCACCTGGCCCTCCATGCCTGTGATCTCCGCGACCTCCACAACTTTTCTCTCGATCCCCACGCGCGCCACCTGCACTATGAGTCTCACCGCCCTGGCTATCTGCTCGCGCGCGGCTGCAAGCGGCAGATCGAGACCCGCCATGAGCACCATGGTCTCGAGCCTCGATATCGCATCGCGCGGCGAATTTGCGTGCACCGTGGTGAGCGAGCCCTCGTGGCCCGTGTTCATCGCCTGGAGCATATCGATCGCCTCGGCGCCGCGACATTCGCCTACAACGATCCTATCCGGCCGCATGCGCAGCGCGTTGCGCACCAGGTCCCTTATCCCGACTCCGCCGGTCCCCTCGATATTGGGCGGCCTCGATTCCAGCATCACGAGATTCGGCTTTATGATCTTGAGCTCGGCTGCGTCCTCTATCGTGACGATGCGCTCCTTGTCGCTTATCTTGGAGGCCAGCGCGGCCAGGAGCGTGGTCTTGCCTGCGCCGGTTCCGCCCGACACGACGATCGAGGCCTTGGCAAGGACGCAGTTCGCGAGGAAACGGGCGGTCTCTGAAGGCAGCATACCCAAGCTCACGAGTTCGGCCAGCCCCCGGTTCATCCTCGCGAATTTGCGGATCGTGAGCACCGGGCCGTTCAGCGCAAGCGGCGGGATGACGGCGTGGAGTCTCGATCCGTCGGAGAGCCTCGCGTCGACCATGGGCGAGGCCTCGTCCAGCCTCCTGCATGTGGGAGCGAGCATCCTCTCTATGACGGCCATGAGATGATTCGAATCGAGGAATGCCGCAGGGACTCGCTCCATCGCCCCGCATCTCTCGATGAAGATGTCGTTGGGACCGTTGACCATGATCTCGGTGACTTCCTCGTCGCGAAGGAGCGTCGTCACCGGGCCGAACCCCGTCGTCTCCTCGACGGCGCGCGAAACGATCTGGTCTATGCGCGCACCGGCGCGCTCCTCCTCCGAGAGCCCCTCCGCTATCCTCTGCGCCACCCCCTCCGCCCTTCGTTTGAACTCTCCGGGCTCGCTACGCGCGTGCAGTTCGTCCTCTATCTTTAAAAATTCCCGATCCACCCTCATCCTGCAGAGCACCCGATCGATTGCATCCGGTCTTTCGAAGGCAACGCCTTTATCTTTACCTGACGGATCGACAACAGCATCGGACCTCCGCGGCCGGGCGATCGCCCTCTCCAGCATCCTCTGCCCCAGACCCGCGATATCGTCGCCGTCGCCCCACGAAGGAAGCGCCCATCTCCTCGAGAGTTCCGCCGCGATGGCGACGCTGTGAGGAACGAAACAGAACCCGATCGGATGGAGCGCTTCGGAAGGATCGGCCAGACCATCGGCGATGAGCTGCGCCGCATTGACGCCGAATGAATTCCTCGCATCGATCGAGATCATCGCAGGAACGCGGACTTCCGAAAAACCGACGGCGTGCAGCAATGAAATCATATCTGCAGATCCGGCTGCGAGCATCGTGCGGACGATTATCAAATCGTATGCGGATTCGAGGGCTGCGATCGTCTCCTCATTCACTTCCTCTTCGCCCACCTCCATGCGACCGAAACCCTGCGATTTGACGGCCAGGTATCCGCGCAATGCCTCGCTGCCAAGCATGGATATGTACGGACGCGCCTCTTTGTGCGTGCGAATCCCCGCATGAGCTCCGGCCTCGTTTGAGAGGATGAGGGCATTGACTCCGCCTTGCGCCATCCATGCGGCCGCCCTTTGAACGAAGGATCCCTCGGCAGGCGCATCCGTAGCGCAGATGACCGCAAACCACATGCAGCCCCTGTCCTTCGTCATCTCCATTTTTTAGGCCGCCCCTTCTTCGCGGACTTGTTCTCAACCGCAGGAATGCCGTGCTCTTCCGCATACACCTGATGCTCCTTCTTCGAGCGGTCCTTTATCATCCGCTCTTCGGTGGCGAGGAAGTCCCGCAACGCCGCCTCCGCAGGGGCGGGCTGAGCCACGACCTTGGGCGTGACCACGATCACAAAATCGGATCTGTTGGACTGAAAATCCTTGGAAAGGAAGAGCGTGAATATGGAGGAGGACGTGTCGACGTCGCGAGGCACCCTGTTTTTCATCTTCACGTCGGTGTTTCTGACTATCCCACCCAGCACGACGCTGTGGCCCAGCGGGCAGATCGCGGTCGTAGACACCGTATGCGTGTCGACGGCGCCCCGGATGTCGGCTGAGGGCGCCGAGAGCGTCGCCGAGATTTTGAGGTCCACTCCGCCCTCGACTTCGATCGGCGAGGCCTTGATATCCACGCCTATCTTTTTGAACTGGACCTCCTCGCCCTTGAGGAACGGAACCTCGGAGCCGCTGAATATCTGTGCCTCCTCGCCGCTCTTGACCACGATCGAAGGATTCTCGAGGACGCGGCCGTCTCCGCGCTCCCTGATGAAGCGCAACTTGGGTATAAAGTTGAAGACAAAACCCAGGATCGACTTCCCCATGTCTCCGATCGCGCCAGCGAGTCCGGCGCCGCCGCCCACCGCAGTCGTGCCCGAGCCTCCCTGCGGGAACGAGCCTGGCGACCAATTGAAGGCGAGCTCACGGAGCGCCTCCTTCTTTATCTCCATGAGATGGAATTCCAGCTGTATCAGGTTCCCGCGGCCGACGCTGCGGCCCGTCTCGCGCACCTCCATGAGATCCATAACGTACGGCGTGTAGAGCTTCG
>JBAZOP010000110.1 GCA_041648665.1 bacterium
GCTGCCTGCGGCGCACGCGTCCTTCACTATCGTGGGCTCAAAGTCCTTCATGAACGCGTGGCGCGCGGTGGTCTCCACGCAGAGATTGGTCATGACCCCGCATATCACGAGCGACTCGACCCGCCTCTGTCTCAACTTCCTAGCGAGGTCGGTGCCCTCGAACGCGCTGTAGCGCCTCTTGGTCAGGTATATCTCGCCCCTCATCGGTTTTATCTCGTCGATCAGCTCCGACTCGGGATCGCCAAGGCGGGGGAGTTTGCCGTTCCACCACCTGCCCATCTGCCCTGCCGTGTCCCTCTTCGGATGGGCATGCCTCGTGATGACCACTGTGAGTCCCCTCTCCCTGAACGCGGCGATGAGCTTGAGCGCGTTCGGGATGAGCGATCGCGGGGGAGCAAGATACGCCTCCGCCCCTCTGGCGAGGAAGTAGCGCTGCATGTCTATGACGATCAGCGCGGACCTTTTTATGCAAAGCTCGTTCATCACGCCTCTCTGAGGATGAGTTTTGTATCTAGGTTGCATGGGCCTCTGAGTCAATAGCCAGGCGGCGTGCCCGGGCATCCGCGGCCGGGGGCCGGATTTCGAATATTGCAAATGCCTCAATGATAACCTACTGTTGCCGCTCAGGGGGAGATTTGAAGAGGGTTCTCATCACATCGGTTCTTGCCCTTGCGGTCGCGTTTCTTCCGCAGATCTGTTTCGCGGACGAGCAGGAGCAGTCCGATCCGACCGTCAAGGTCGAGGTCCCCGCCAGCCACTATACGAGGAAGGCCGCGTTCTTTCCCTTGGAGCTGCCTGTCTACGCCCTGAAGCTTGCGCTCTGGCCCATCGGCGAGGGGTTGGGTTTCCTCGAACGCAAACACGTCTTCGAACGCGGGGCGGAGTTTCTCTCGAACGACGCGAAGACCTTCTGGGTCTACCCTATCATCGACTGGGGCGCGGGCACGAGCTTCGGAGGCGGCGCGGGCTTCAAGTACACGGACCTGTTTCATCAGGGATATGTGCTCACCGGCAGCTACAGGATACACATCGACCTCAACCAGTACATCAACCTCTCGCTGTTCAAACACGACGCTTTTTATCTCTGGGACAAGCCGGTCTCCTTAAAGAGCCGACTCGAAGTCGACGACTTGAGGAGCATGGATTATTACGGCAAGGGCGACGATACGCCGCGGAGCGACCGCTCCAGGTATTCGATTACCTCGATAGACTGGGACGGGCGGCTCATATATGAGCCGATGAAAAACGTCGAGGTTGACGCAAAGCTAGGCGTTCTTGCTGCGACGACCGGGCCGAGCACGTATGGCGGTTATCCTTCGGTGGATACAACTTTCAGCGCGGCCGAGCTCCCAGGCTTCGAGCGATGGCTCACATACCTGACCCTTGGGATGGGTGTGGCCCACGACACCCGCGACAACACGCTCAAGCCTCAGAAGGGTGGGAGGCGGGAGTTCTCCTTCTATCGCTACCAGTGCCTGACCAGCGACTCCTTCAGCTTCAACCAGTACGTGCTGGATTTCACCCAGTACTTCCCGCTCTGGCGGCCAGGGGTCACGCTGGGCGTGCGCAACAACTGGACGTTTCAGCAGGAGTTCGGCGGGCGAAGTGTTCCGTTCTACCGTCTCACCCTGCTGGACTATCGCTCGCCCCTGAGGGGATTCAAGCGAGGGAGGTTCCACGATCTCTCCAGCGTGCTCTTCAACTTCGACTACACCTATCCGGTCTCCAGCCTCGTGGAGGGGCTCATCTTCGTGGACACCGGAAAGGTCTTCGACGGCGTGACCAATTTCAACTTCGATAACTGGAGATATTCGGTGGGCGGCGGTTTCAACGTGACCCTCTTCAAGATAACCCTGCTGAGGTTCAGGGCCGCTTACGGAGGAGAGGGCGTGAACCTGATCTTCGGGATGGCGGTGTCTATATGAGGAAGACGATCGTGACGACGCTTGTGGCTGCGGCGATGCTCGCATCGTGCGCGCCGAAGAAACCCCTGTACTATCCGGCGGTGCGCTGGATGAGGGACGACGACAGAAGGCCTATCGAAATGCCCAAGGTGAGCGAGCGGGAGATCGAGCTCGACGCAGTCGACAGCGACACCCACAGGGAGATGGAGCGCCTGCTCTCCTCGACCGGAGCCTTCGCCGCCGGGTATCAGGACGTGGGGACAGGCGGAAAGCAGGAGGCGCTCAACGTCAACAACTTCGACGAGGTGGCCGACTCGTCCTGGTTTCAAAACCGCATAGGCAGGCGCGAGGTGACGATCGCGGAGATGGTTCGCGGGACGGCGGAAGCGTTCAAGCCCTCCGGCGCGGGTCCTCTGGAGATCCTGTCGGCGAAGACCGAAGGCGTGGTGCCCAGGGTTTTTGTCAAGGACGGCGGCGGCAGGCGGTTCATGCTCAGGTTCGAGAGGCCCGGCTTGCGCGGCGTCGGACTCGGCGCCGAGATCGTCTCGAGCGCGATCCTGAACGCCGCGGGCTACAACCTGCCGAAGGATGCCCTGATCGAGCTCGACACGTCGAGGCTCGTCCTCGGCAAGGATGCGAGGACCCGCGACAGATACGGGGAGATCAGGCCGATGACCGACGAGGACCTGAAAAATATCGTCGCGAAGATAACCGGCGGGAAGAAGGGCTCGGTGAAGGCCGTGTCGAGCGCCTTTTTCAAGGGCGAATACATAGGGCCGTTCGATTTCAGCGGACGGCGCCGCGGCGACAAGAACGACCGCATTCCGCATCAGCACAGGAGGGAGTTGCGGGGTTATCAGATGTTCTGCGCGCTTCTCAACATATTGCTGACTTCCTCTTCGCAGACCGCGGACGTCTTCCTCCGGACCGACGGCGAGAAGGGCTATGTGGAGCACTATCTCTTCGATCTCAGTTCGGCGTTCGGCGGCGTGGGCAGTTGGTTCAAGGCGAGCGATGATAATGAGGAGCACGTCGGCGCCAAGGGCACGGTCGCCAATTTCTTAACCCTGGGCATCAAGGACCCGGGGCTCGATGCCAAAGGGCCTGCCGAGGAATTCAAGTTTCTGGGCGTCGGTCCCTTCGATCCCGGAAAATGGAGCCCGCGCTACAACAACGAGGCCTTCGCGCACATGACTCCCCGCGACGAGTTCTGGGCGGCGCGCATCCTGATGCGATTCTCGGATGGCGCGATAGCGGCGATCGTCGATCGCGCCGGTTTCCCAGACGCCAAGGTCAGGGACTACGTCAAAAAGTCGCTGATCGCTCGCAGGGACGCCATCGGCAGATACGCCTTCTCCGGGCTGAATCCCCTCGACGGGTTCGCGATCGACGGCGACGGCGGCTCGGTATCGTTCAGCGATCTCTCCGTGGAGTACGGTTTCGCGAAGCGCGATGGGACGAAATACAGGTACTCGCTGGGATCGAGGATGGGCCGAGCCGTGCTGGCGCCGTGGGCTGAGACGAGAGATACGAGGGTCGCGATGCCCGGCGATCTTGTGACATCGATGGATCCGTCGAGGATCTACGTGCTCAAGATCCAGACTAAGCGAACAGGCGAGGAGTGGTGGTCCTCTTCGGTGGATGTTTTCCTCAAGCGGAGAGACGGCGGACTCGATATCCAGGGCATCGAACGGCGCTACGGCAACCATTGAAGGCGGCGCCTTCTAGCCGCGCGCCTTTATCCAGACAGCACTCTGCGGGAACGGTATCTCTATTCCCTCCTTCTCGAACCTCTTGTGCATGCGCCTGTTGAGTTCGCGTTTCACCGCCCACTGCTGGAGCGGTTGGGTCTTGATCCAGAGCCTCAGCGTAATCGAGGAGTCGCCGAGATCGTCCACACCCAGCATCTCAGGTTCATTTATGATCAGCTCCGGCATGTCGGACTTGAGCGCCCGGGCCTCTTCCGAGAGCACGCGCATCGCCCGGTCGAGGTCCGTGGCGTAGGCGACTCCTATCTTGTAGTCCACCCGCGACCATTCGCTCGTCAGGTTCTTGACCGTGGTTATGCTGCCGTTCGGTATCGTGATCAGCATGCCCTCGGTGTTGCGCAGCTGGGTTATGCGCAGGGTCATGCGCTCGACCACACCCGCCTCGTCGCCTACCATCACCACGTCGCCGACCGCGAACTGGTCCTCCACGAGGATGAATATCCCGCTGACTATGTCCTTTACCAGGCTCTGTGCTCCGAAGCCGATGGCGATGCCGGCGACTCCGACTGTGGCCAGCAGGGCCTTGAGGTCAAAGCCGAACGACCCCATGATCATGAGCAGCGCCACCGTGAAAATAACGATGGTCGCGCCGTACCTGAAGGTGTGGCTGAGGGTGTCCACGCGCTGTTTGCCCCTGACCGTGCTCTGCTGAGCGAAGGGGGTGATGTGCTCGACGAGCAGTCGCACCAGGCGGTTCACGCCCTTGAGCGCCAGCACGGCGACTACGATTATGACGGCCGCCTTCAATATCGGGGCGTACCAATTCGACATGATCTCCAGCGCTTTGTCCCATATCATGATGATGCTTTCTGTCCCGAACATATTTCCTCCGCGGTCCTCTATCAGTCCTCAGTTGACTACCGGCCTTCCGCCCAGGCCTCCGAGTATCACGTCGATGAGGCCGTCGACTATGGCGCCTTTCTCCAGGCGCGCGTTCCTGAACACGATCTTCTGCACCATGAGTTCGCGGAATCCCCCCGTGATTATGCACGCGGCGGCGCTCGGGTCCACCTTCCTCACGAGGCCCAGCGAGATGCCCTTGTTGAGGGAGGCCTCGATGATGGAGATCAGCCTGCCGTAGAAGGCCCTCAGCTTCCCGTCGATCTCCGGGTTGAGGCCCACCGCCTCGTTGAAGATGATCTTTGCCGGTCCGGGTTTTTTCGTGATCGCATCGACGAGCCTCTCCACGTTAGCGCGCATCTGCTGCGCCGGCGGCATGCCGGAGCCGAGCTCTATGGTCTTTATCTGGTCGCCCAGGTGGGCGATGAAATCGTCCAGTATCCTGGAGAACACGTCGAGCTTGCTCTTGAAGTAGAGATAGAAGGTGCCTCGCGCCACGCCCGCCGTCTCGATGATATCGCTCACGCCGGTGGAGTGGTAGCCGTTCTTCGCGAAGCACCGCGTCGCCGCCTGCATGAGGGTGTCCTGCCTCGCCCTTGCCTTCATAGCGGACCCTCCATTGCTGATGCTCGCGCGCCGATGTTGCTGAGATAGGTGCGGACGAGATTTCTCAAGTCCGTCTCGCCGTCGAAGAAGAGCGACACGATCGGAACCCCCAGTTCTCCCTCTATCTTCTGGAATATGCCTGCGGTCAGCGTGCCGGGCATGCAGCCGAACGGGGCGCAGTTTATGATGAGGTCCGCGCCGTTGCGCGCGAATTCGACGGCGCGGCCGAGCGTGAGTATCGATTCGCCGTCGAAGCGGCGCGGCATGAAGCGTTCGCCGGCCTTTATCGTGCTCGAGATCGCGGGCTCCATCCTGTCCCCGATGATCGGGGCCATGTGCTTCGCCATGGATCGGCCCTTGTGCATCATGTAGGCGTTCTTGAGCCCCTTCTTCAGGCGGACGAGCGCGCCCATCTTCTCCTCGCGCGCGAAGACAGAGTCCATGAAGGAGAGGTACTGGAACCATTCGGTGACAGGGGCGAGCCACGCCTCGCCGCCCGCGTCCTCTATGGTCTCGACGAGATCCCCGTTCGTGAAGGTGTTGCAGCGCACGTATATCTCGCCCACGATTCCGACGAGCGGTTTTTTCACGGGCAGCGTCTTGACTCGGCTGAGGCGGGCCGTGCTCTCGGCCAGCGCCTTGCCGACGTCCGAGCCCTTCTCGCAGGCGAGGGATGCGCGCTCGATCTCCTCCTTGATCAGCGCGTCGAAAGCGTCGCGGTCGGCGGCGTATGGCCTCAGCCTGCAGCGCGCCTTGTACAGCAGGTCTCCGGCCATCAGCGCGTTGTAGAGCCTGCGGCTTGTCGTGAGGTCCGTGCCGTACGTGCCCGATTCGTCGTCCCAGGCCTCCACGCGGGTGTTTTTGAATCCGGCCTCGTCGAGGATCATCCTGTGCAGCGTGTTGTATTGTCCGAACCTGCACGGCCCCTTTGCGGAGGGCATGAAGAGGACTTCTCTCTCGGGCGCGGCCGATTTCTTGAGCACCTGCAGGAATGCGCCGATGGTGGCCGGGGCGGGCACGCATTCCGTGCCGCGGCAGTACGACTTGGCCAGGGTGAAACCCTCGACGGTCTCGGAGGTCATCGCGCGGGCGTTCGTCCCCACGCTCCGGAGCGCTGCGGCCATGAGTGTCACGCCGACGGGGTGCAGGGGCGGGATCCAGACGGTCTCCGGGATCGATGGCGGTTGAACCTCGTTCTTGACCTCACTCCTGACTTCGATCCTGGCGTCGACCTTGACCTCAACCTTCGTCTTTTCTCCGGCGATCACGTCGCGGAAGGCCTCGAGCCTCGTGATGTATCCGGCGTCCGCGCTGTGCTCGTCTAGCTCCAGCATGAGCATCGGCTTGCCCTTCATTATGTGCTCCACGTACGTCTGGATGAACGAGTCCGGCCCGCAGCCGAAGTTCGTGAGATACACGGCGTGGAGCCTCTTGTGTCTTGCGACGAAGTGCGCGGCCTGGAGTATCCTGCGGCCGTAGCGCCAGTACATGTTGCGGAACATCGGATCGACCGCCACGTCTTTCAGAGGCAGCATGTCCACCGTGAGCACCGTGATGTCGAGGTCTGCGATCTTCTGGGGGAGACCCAGGTTCGCCCCTGCGTCGTAGACGTTGTAGGGCCTGCCCAGTATCACGATGCCGGATCCGCCCTCGCGCTCAATGCGTTTGAGCGCCTCCGCGCCTATCTTCTCCAGCTCTTCCGTGTACGCGGCCTGTGCGCGCTGCGCCGTCCGCCACGCCCTCTCGATATCTCCGCGGGTCGCACCCAGCATCGGCGGGAGCTCGCGCGCCAGCGAGTCGACGATCATCTCCATCTTCCACTGGAAGTTGATCACCGGTTTTAAGATCTTCGTCTCCTCGTCCTCCATCAACCCGGCGGCGGAGACGATCGAGGGGAGCGCGATGTTGTAGGGACAGAAGACGCTCCGCGAGAAACGGTCGTCGTGCGGCTCGCCCTGGACGACGTACGGCAGGAATACGTGCTGCACCTCCGGGTCGCACGCGAGCTGGCGTATGTGGCCATGCGCGAGCTTCACGGGGTAGCAATAGTCCGCGCTGATGTACTCCTGTGCCTGGGCGAGCGTTTGGTCGTCGGTGGGCTTGGAGTAGATCACCCTGGCGCCGAGCTCCTCGAAGAGCGTCTTCCAGAACGGCATGTAGGTGTGGTTGAGCAGCGCCTGAGGTATTCCGATCGTGGCCTCGGGGTTTTCGATCTTCCTGTGGCCCGCGGAGTGTCGCCATGCCTTCTGCCTTGCGCGCATCGGGTCGTAGCAGGGGTTGACGCGGACGCGCTTCTCCTCCGGGTCCCGTCCGCACAGATAGCCCCAGCTTGGGGCAGCGCCGCTCGCGTCCCCCTCGATCGAGGCCCTGGTCGTCCTGCAGTAGTTGGAGCAGAGCTTGCACTCCTCGTGGGTGAGCGCAACCTTTGCGTCCGCAAAGCCCAGGCCGCGGAACGAGGTCGCCAGCTCCTTCTTCGCCACCTCTTCGAGGGCGATCAGCGCCACGCCGAACGCGCCCATGACGTGGCAGTAGGGCGAGACGAAGATCGGGGATCCGACGAGTTTTTCGAACGCGGCCACCAGCCCCCGGTTGCGAGCGGTGGCGCCCATGAAGCATATCTTTCTTTTCGAGTAAGGCCTCCGGCCGACCACGCGGTTCAGATAGTTCTGGACCACGGAATAGAGGACGCTGCCCATCACTTCCCTTTGTTCGAAGCCCTGGCGGATGAGCGCGTGCACGTCCTGCTCCATGAAGACCGTGCAGCGGTCCGACGAGAAAGGGGGCTCTGTTCCCATCACTGCGTCCCCGATCTCGGTGAGCGCGAAGCCGAGCTTGCCGGCCTGCTCCTCCACGAACGATCCGGTGCCGGCCGCGCAGACGTAGTTCATGTTCGAGTCGTGCGGCACGCCCTCGCGCAGCGAGACGAATTTCGCGTCCTGCCCGCCTATCTCGAATATCGTCTCCACGTCCGGCGCGTCGCGCGAGGCGCCCTTCACGTGGGCCGTGATCTCGTTGATTATCCTGTCGGCGCCGGTTATCGCGCCGATCATCTTGCGTCCCGAGCCGGTGGTGCCGGCCGCCTTCACCGATATCCTGCCGCGCGAGGCGCGCGAGACCGCGGCGAAGAGTTTCTGCACGGCTCCGATTGGGTCTCCGGAGGTGCGGCGGTAAAAATCGGCGATGAGCTCGCCCTGCATGTCGAGGATCGCGGCTTTGGTGCTCGTGGAGCCGATGTCCATGCCGATCACAACGTCGCCCTCGATGTCGCGGTGCAGCCTCACCTCGGTCCCGTCATCTGTGAACGATTCGCGGCAGGAGAAGTCGGGATAGGAGGATTTTTCGAGGATGAGCGCAGGCCTTCGCGGCGTAGTCTTCTCCACGCTCGCATCTGCGAGCGCACTCCAGCGTATCTTCCCGTCGATCGGCTGCGCGGCCTTCATGGCGCCGCGCGCCGAGAATGTCTCGGGCTCCTCCGGTACGATGAGGGGAGAG